>JAGGTD010000073.1 GCA_021163925.1 Nitrososphaerota archaeon | reverse complement strand
TACTTCCCCAAAAACCCACGCCGACCACGCCTATCTTAAGCGCCATCGACTCAAGAAAAATTTGCCGACTCTTAAGTCTTAAAAATTGAGACAAATTCAACACGTTCCATTTAATCGCTTCATGATATGGATATAGAATTTCCAAAAATCCTCCTCGAAATAAATGGGCTTCAGACAGATTCGCTCCAAGACTCGAAATGGAGACCTACGCCGATCTCGCACTCAATTAATTATGTCTCTCTCTAATAATGCTTCAAGCACCCCTATAAGGATAGTAATTCACACTTCTCAACCTCGACCACAGGGTTTGAATAGATTCCGTAAGTCTCTTGAAAAGCTCCGTGAGGAGCACGAAAACCTTTAATAACGAAAAATACTTCATAATTGCAAAATATTAGGAATAATTTAAAAGAAAATATAATAAAGCAGGTGAATAATCTTTATATTGAGGAACGAGGAAAAATTATAGTGATGTCCTCGGAAGAGAAAAATAGAGTAAGCAGACGAGAGTTTCTAAAATACGCTGGTCTGATTGCTGCTGGACTAGCTGTCGGCTCGGTTGCTGGCTATGAGTACGGTCGTGCCATTGTCCCGAAAGTTAAACCTGTTACAGTGACTAAGACGGTGACCAAGACCACCACGGTAATTAAGCCTCCTACGGTAAAACCGAAGAAAACTCTGAAAATACTCGGGTTTAGTGGAGCATTGGGAGACCCTCATATCAAGGTCTTTGATAAATTCAGCAAGATGAAGGATGTGAAGATAGAGTACATCAGAATTGGATACGACGAGCTAGCGGAGAAAGCTGTCTCCCTCTTACAGGCTAAAAGTTCGGAGTTTGACATAATATTCCAAGATGACGGCTTCTTGCCTAGACTTGAAGCTAAGGGGTGGTTAGCTCCTCTAGATGAGCTTGGATTAACAAGAATACCCGATATATTCCCATCGTGCTGGGACCTTGGAACCTGGCCAACACCAGAGTATATGGGCCCTGTGCCACCAGGTGAGAGAGATAAGGAGCCTCACATCTACGCATTACCTCATGCTGGTGGTCCAGGAGAATTCTATGGTGTCAGAAAAGATCTACTAGAGGAAAAAGGCCTGTCCGTTCCAAAAACTTGGGATGACGCTCTAGAGGTAGCTAAGACATTTTATGATCCGAAGAAGCCGTTCTATGGATGGGTTTGTAGGGGAACTAAAGGAGATCCCATCGCATTTGATTCAGCAACGTTTCTATTCGACTATGGAATGTCTCACTTCTTTGACGAAGATTGGCATCCCCTATTCAATACACCGGAGGCCATCGAAGGCTTTGAAATGTTCCTAAAAATGGCTAAATATGCTCCACCAGGTCTTCCAACATATGGATGTACAGAGTATGCCTTAGAGTTTGTTCACGGAAGGGTAGCTAGTGGGATGATTAACCCAGGAGATGTCGTGAGAGATCTAGAAGGCCCTGGATCGGCTTCGGCAGGTAAACTGATATGGATGGTACCGCCAGCAGGTCCTAAAGCGAGAACAGGAATACTTGGAATGTTCTCTATGGTAGTCAATAACTTCTCAAAGAATAAGGATCTCGCATTTGAACTCATTGAATACTTCATAAGCGAGGAAGGCCAAAAGGTTTATGCGCTTGAAGGAGGAGGCTGGCCCATTAGGAGGTCTCTATGGGAGAAGCCGGAGATAAACAAGAACCCCCTATTCAAGCCACTATATCCAGCCTTACCAGAATTCCTCTCGATGTCTCCAAAACCCTATCCTAGGACAACTGAATGGCTGACAATCGTCGACATCTACGGCGGCTACCTTAATGCTGCATTGATAGGAAAATATACAGCTAAGGAAGCTCTTAACAAAGCAGCTGAAGAAATCATAGCTCATCTGAAGAGAGTTGGTTATTACAAGGGATAAAAAATGGCTAAAGAGTCTTCATATCTTAAAATTTTCTTTATTTTTTTACCACTTTCAATCTTATTCATCGTTTCAGTATTCCCCCTGGGCTATTCTCTTTACATTTCTCTTTTCAGAGGGGTAATGGAAAAATTTATTGGATTAGAGAATTATTACTACTTAGTTCAAGATCCAAGATTCATTGACGCTATCAGAGTCACCCTAACTTTCACAGCCATCACTGTTAGCTCCCAGACGATAATAGGTTTGCTACTTGCCTTCGTATTAATACAACCAGGAGTTCGGGGAAGATCATTCTGGCAAACACTCTTCTTATTACCGCTAGTAATTCCTCCGATTGTGGCTGGTGTGATGTTCAAAATACTATATCATCCAGCATTTGGCCCATCAAGTTATCTAAATTTTATTGGGATAAAACCTCCACTTTGGCTTGAGGATCCCACAATGGCTTTAATAAGTGTATGCATAATAAATATATGGATGTGGACTCCCTTTGCCTTCTTAATCTTTTATTCAGGAATACGCGCTATACCACAAGAGATATTAGAAGCAGCCATTGTAGATGGCGCCTCCGGTTTTAGAATGTTAACGGATATAATCCTACCTCATATAAAGGCCCTAATCTTAGTCGTGGTGCTCTTCAGGACACTCGATAATTTTACGGCATTCGATGAAATAATGGGATCTACAGCTGGCGGTCCTGGTTTCTCGACCACAACATTTGCAATATACGCCTACAAGTTAGCGTTTAAATCATGGGACTTAGGATATGCAGCAGCAGCATCGACAATCATGTTTTTAATCTCCGTAACTATAGGGGTGACGCTTGTTAAGATGGTTTATAGGAGGTGATCTCCATGAATATGCATGTTATTAAAAATTATCTTCTCAAGACGATAATCTACGCCATCCTAATCTTTTATTCGATATTTACATTACTACCCTTATATTGGAGCGTTATCACCTCTTTGAAAACACCAGTAGAATTATCGAAGATACCGCCAACGCTTATTCCCATAAACCCCACTGGCTACTTTTACATCGATTTATTCAGGATGAGGCACTTTGGGGAGTTAATTAGAAATAGCATTATAGTGGGTTCAGGAAACGCTGTGTTCTCCACTATTATAGGCACCTTTTTAGGGTATGGAATTTCGAGGTTATTAACATCCAGAAAGACGAAAGATTTAATGACTATATTGGTAGTGATGTGTAGAATGTTTCCCCCGTTGATTATGGTTATACCATACTACATAATTTTAAGTAAACTAGGTCTCATAAATACTTGGTTTGGATTAATAATAGTATATTTAACCTTTGGTATACCTTTCGCGACGTGGACTATGAAGGGATTCTTTGACGAATTCCCTCCAGAGGTTGAGGAGGCCGCCCTTATAGATGGGTGTAGCAAGTTTGGCGCCTTTCTCAGAATAACCTTGCCACTTCTCTTACCCTCAATTCTCGTAGTCTTGATATTTACCTTTCTATATTCCTGGAACGAATTCCTTTATGCTTTGATACTGACGACTACTTATGATGCCCAAACAGTAACTATTGGAGTCTTTGCTACAGTTTCAAAATGGGAAATAGCTTGGTCTAAAATTGCTGCGGCTGGCGTGCTCTCAGCGATACCCGTGATAATATTTTTCATGATCATCCGAAAATACATAGTAAGAGGAATGACCTTTGGAGTGATGAAAGGCTAGCTCGAAAAACGTTATTTTCAATGGAGATTTTTCACTACGATGCTACTTAACTCGATTTTTGTGCTACAATTATGATCCTAACCGTAGCTCCATGCACTTTAATAATCAATCCCTAGCGTCTACGCTCTAATGAATTGATATTATTTGAAAAAAGATAAATACGACCTAATTTCATTAAAACTGGGATCTTAAATGCCGATCAGAGACAAACCCTTACCTCCCATGTATCCCGGCGGCACCTTCTATAATTCTAAGGAGATAGAGGCTGTAATAAAGGTGATTAAAGCGCAGTCGCCGTTTAGGTTCTATGGACCAAACTTTTTAGATTATTCTAAAAAATTTGAAGAGGAATATGCAAAGTATATTGGCGTAAGGTATGCTCTCGCGGTATCTTCAGGAACCGCCGCCTTACATGTAGCGCTTAAAGCTCTTGGCGTGGAAACTGGAGATGAAGTGATAATTCCTGCTTATTCATGGGTAGCATGCCCAGCGGCTGTGGTAGCCTGTGGAGCCAAACCTGTTATAGCTGAAATAGATGAATCATTAACCTTAGATCCTGATGATGTGGCCTCGAGGATAACTGACAAGACAAAGGTAATAATGGCCGTACATATGAGAGGGGCTCCCGCAAATCTAGAAGAGTTACAAAAAATAGCTAAAGAAAACAATATTTTCCTGCTTGAGGATTGTTCTCAAGCAGTTGGAGGAAGCTATCGTGGTAAAAAATTAGGCTCGATTGGTAATATAGGAGTCCATAGCTTCCAGTTAAACAAGAATATAACTGCAGGAGAAGGGGGCGCCATAACCACAAATGATGAGTTGCTGTACCAAAGATCTATTATGATACATGATGCAGGAGCGATCTACAGACCTATTTATAAGAGCATTCTAAAAATAGATCCTATTCCAGGCCTGAATTACAGGATCACGGAGCTACAATCTGCAATATTGCTTGAACAGTTGAAAAAATTAGATGATATAATACGTAGGATGAGGAGAAGAAAAGAAGAAATTAAAAAGATGATTTCAGACATTGATAACATAGAATTCAGAAAGGAAAATGATCCTGAAGGAGATACAGGAGTCTGTCTTGTATTTTTCTTGGAAAGCTCCAGTAAGGCACAAAAATTTGTAGAAAAGCTTAGAGAAGAAAATATTTACACCAGTAGTGGCGGCTATCCATGGCTAATATATAGACCTGGGGTAGCCGATGGCCACATATACCTTTTCTGGCAACATTACTTTGACAAACCTCAGGACGAAACTGTAGCGCCAAAAACCCTTAACCTATTAAGCAGGGCTGTTCATATAGATATAAGCCCGTTATTGACCGATAAAGATGTTGAGGACATAGTAGATGGGATTCATAAAGTTGCAAAAGACGTTCTATGATTAATAAAATAAATTAGTCGTAGAAGGCTGAAAGGAGTTTTTCAGCATACTCGTATCCTAGTTTTAATCCTTTATCCAGTGGTATCAACGGATCTTCCAGCTCTACTATAAACGGTCCTTTGTATCCAACTTCGTATAAAGAGCTTATGATTTTTTTCCATGGAAGATCTCCCCATCCGGGCACTCGAAAGCGAAAACTTCTTGCATAAGTGTTCATAGGTCCTGATGCCATAACTCCAGTCCTAGCGACTCTAAACCTCAATATCTCAACATCTTTTAAGTGCACGTTAAAAATGCGATCTTTCAACTCGTAGATATATCTTACTGGATCTATACCCTGCCACATGATATGAGATGGGTCGTAGCATATGCCTAGGCTTTTATGGTAATTTACAGACTTGATCAGTTGAAGACTGTTTTCTATGTTATAATTTAGATTTCCCGGCTCACCTTCAAATGCAAGCTTAACATCATGGTCTTTGGCGTAATCTAAGATGGGAAGCCATCTTTCAGCAAATAGTTCAAAATACTTCTCCCAAATCTCAACATTAAGGTCTGGGAATGGATACCATTTGCCCCAATTTGGACAGCCGGTAAACACTGTAATCACAGGAGCTTCAAGAAGCTGGGCAACTTCAATAGTCCTTTTAACACGTCTTACGCCATATCGTATCTTCTCTTCAGCAGTACCGCTTATTAAATGATCTGTGGATGAGTCGTGCGGGCCTAATATGAGTTGAGCTTCATGACTATTACATATGGACAGTGCCTCAATTCCGTGTTCCTTCAAATATCTCCTCATTTTTATGGCATCACTTTCTGTAAAGGAATCTAAATCTATATGCTTGTTACCCTTGCTAGCAAAGAATTCCACACCATTATAGCCAATTGAGGATATCTTCTTAACCACTTCTTTAAGTTCTAGATCCTTGAGGGCTTCAAGCATGATTCCGATCTTCATACTTTTATCCCCCCGTCTAAATTGTGTGATTCACGGCTTAGGAACTTCAACCCATCTTCCTTCCTCATCAGCCTGTAACATTGCATCAATAATTGCACAATTTATGGCACCGTCGTAAAAGTTCGGTATGTATTCGAGATCTTCAAGAATAGCTTTAAAGAATTCTCCGAAGCCAATAGCAAATCCATCAACCATGCCTATAGGACCGTTGGGAGGCCAGAAACGTTTAAAATATGGATGCTTTTCATTGGTTACGTAGATCGTTTTAAAAGCCTGTACTTCGGGTGGATCTTTAGTCGTGTATAACTTCAACTCGTTAAGCCTCTCAAGATTCCAAATTATCGAGCCTTCCGAGCCATTAACTTCGATATATAGGAAGTTTTTCCGCCCAGCGCATACCCTTGAAGCTTCTATGCTTCCAACAGCGCCATTTTCGAACTCTATTAATGCCATAAATTCATCGTCTGTTTCGACCTCTCCCTGTTTAGTACGGTCTGTGAGTAGTGGTCTATATTTTATATGAATCTTGCCTTTCCCGCATACCCTCTTCATTTCACCCACTAGAAATCGCGCTAAATCTATTACGTGTGTAGCATCATCTCCTAGTGAGCCTGAGCCGGCTTCAGATTTTATGTAACGCCATGCTAAAGGCTGGCTCGGGTCTATCGCGAAATCCTCAAGATACATCCCCCTGAAGTGGTAGATTTTGCCTATGAAACCTTCTTCTATCAATTTCTTAGCTAATAGGATCGCCGGTAGCCACCTATAATTATACACTATAGCATGTTTAACTCCTGCTTTTTCGGCAACCTTATACATTTCAAATGCAGTCTTATGGTCGATAGAAAGAGGTTTCTCACATATTATGTCTTTTCCTTCTTCAGCGGCTATCAACGCTGTCTCGTAGTGTAATCTATTGGGGAGAGAAATATCGATTACTTGGACATCTTTATCTTTAATTAACTTAGTATAGTCGGTATAGTATCGATCTATACCGTATTCCCTGGAAAAATTCCTAACCCTCTCTTCCGTTCTTCCATAAACTGCCACAACTTTAATATCCGTCTTTAATTCGGGAAAGTAGAGAGGAATTGTACGATATGCGTACAGATGTTGTCTGGCAATCGCTCCGTAGCCTAATAGTCCTACATTAATAGGTTTCATCAAGTAATGAACTTTCATCGCATATTTAAGTATTTCTAATAACTTAACGTTAATATTGCAGCACGTGAATTGTTTTCATGCATGGCGCCAAGATTTGTAAAGGCAATAGTTATGCCTAGTCCTGGAAAGCTTGAGGTCAGAGAGTTTCCATACCCTAGCATAAATGAAAACTCAGCTATCATTAAGGTAGAGCTCTCAGGAATATGCGGAACAGATAAACACATGTATAAAGGAGAAGTAATTCATCCAAGAGAGGCGCCTACACGATTTCCGATAATACCAGGTCACGAAGTTGTTGGGGAAATCGTTGAGATCGGAGAAAGAGCTTCAAAAATCATGGAAATTAACGCAGAGCCTCTAAAACCTGGAGATAGAGTTGTATTGGTATGTGATATAAGATGCGAAAATTGCTATTCTTGCAGAAACATTTACGGATTTCCAGTATGTGAGAAGAATGTTGGCGTGTCCTATGGGCATGGAATCTCTTGTAAAGACCCTCCTCACCTATTTGGAGGCTGGGCGGAATACGTTTATGTGATACCTGAAGCCCGATTAGCTAAAGTACCGAATGGAGTTCCGGTGGAAGCTGCAGTGCTTACAGAGCTACTTGCAGTACCTTACTCTGCATTTGGGAGAGTGATGAACTTATGGGTTTATGGAAATGGTTATGGGCCTGGAGATAACGTGGTAGTTCAGGGGGTAGGACCTCTAGGTCTCCTGAACATAATTATGGCGAGACTTACGGGCGCGGGTGATATAATAGCTTTAGATTATGTTGATTACAGGTTAAAAATGGCTGAGGAATTCGGCGCTGATTATACCATAAACATGGCAGAGATTAAGAGTAGTGAAGAAAGGATAAAAGAGGTCAAATATTTAACCGGAGGCCGAGGAGCTGAACTGGTGATAGAGTGCACGGGAGTTCCCGACGCTGTACCAGAGGGGCTTAAAATGGTTAGTCAGTTTGGAACATATTTAATAGAGGGATTATACATAGACATGGGTGATGTCGAAATAAATCCTCAAAGGCTCATTATGAGTAAAAACGCTACTGTTATCGCAGTAAATGGCCAAACCTATCAATCTTATGGAAAATGTCTAAAATTGATGAAGAAGTATAACGATAAGGTAAGATTCGACAAAGTTGTTACCCATAAATTTAAACTTGAACAAGCTCAAGAAGCCTTAAGGACGGCGTTGAGTAAAAATTCTATGAAAGTTGCCTTTAAACCATGGTAATTACGTACACCTAAACCGAATATCGAATGTTACCTTATGGCTCATCTCCTCCCCACCGAAAAAGTAGGTAATCATAGTTGGTTTAACATACATTTCTCTCATCTTTCATAATTAGATCATGCGTCCAATGTGTATGTGGTGTCGATCTCCCTAGTCGACCCCTAAGACCTTGTATAGCCAGATCTTCGTCAAAGTATACCAAGCCAGAACCCAAGCCGTAAACGTTGCCAATCCTACGATCACCCTCAGGATGCTTGCAAAGATGTTTTGGGAAGCCTGCTCTATGGCTGGGAAGAGGGTTGATGCGAGGATGTAGGAGACTAGGAGGAAGGTGGCCCAAACTATCGCGAGAAGCGCTAAGACGGCGGCGAGGTTCTTCAAGAGCCTCATCAGATCCAAGCCTCCACTAAGAGGAGATCTGTGAGGATTGCGAGGACCGAGGTGAACGCCGCAAGCACTCCCATCATGTAGGCCATGTTCTTCTCGCTGACCTTGGCTCCAGCGCTTAGAAGTCTGACTAGGGTTATCGGCGCGCTCCTATCCTTTGAGGCGGTCAAGAATCCATCCACGAACTTGACCGGCCTGCTCTTAACCTGTTTCGCGGACTTTATCCCACCTATCGAGAATATCACATGCATCTCATTCATTATCTGGGGTAGGAGGGCGATTATGGCCGCGACCTCGATTCTCCCGAGGATTGCCGTTGAGGCCATGAGCCCGCCTATGAAGAGGCTTCCAGAGTTTCCCGGAAAGATCTTCGCAGGATACTTGTTATATGGTATTAGGGCTACTAGGATTGAGATGCAGATCAATGACATGGTTAAGATGAATGAGTTCCCCCGATAGTAGGCTATGATGGAGCTCATGGCGAAGAATGGGATCGAGGTGTAGATCATCGAGCCATTCAATACATCGACGCTGTTAACCGCGTTACAGGTTACTGGATAAGCCAAGGCGACTAGGATAGGATAGATCTTGTATAGCCTAGTCCTGCCTATGAAGGGGATCACGGGTCTGGGGATGTAGCTTCCGGTGACTAGGATCGGGATCGAGGCCAAGAGCAGGAGGGTGGGCTTAAGCTTTGGATTCATCTCACCCCTAAAATCCTCCAAGAATCCTATGAAGCCGGCGATGAGACCCGTTGAGAGGAATATCAGCGGGAGAGAGTCATGGTTTAGGAGCATGTGGACGAGTAATGCGATTAAAGATCCTAGGATTAGGGCCAAGCCGCCGGTCTTCGGGATCACGGGCTTCGAAGATTTATGAACGTCCACCCCAACGATTCCAACCCTTCTTCCAAGTTTGATCATGAGAGGGGTTACCGCGATTACCGTGAGGAATGAAGCCAATGCTTCAAGCATTTTATCAAGGATTCTTGAGAATTCGAGGTAAAAAATCTTAATTAACCGTGAAACGGAGAGATTCACATGGCCTTCCCACTCAAGAGCTTAGAAGATTTCAAGGTAGAGTTTGAGCCAAGGCATGATGAGCTGAGGATTAAGGCTAGGAGGTTTGCGGAGGCGGAGCTTAAGCCTAAGCTGTTCAGAATCGAGATGACTGGGAAGATTCCAAAAGAACTCGTTAAGAAGGCTGGAGCTGAGGGGTTTCTAGGAATAGGCATACCAGAGATCTATGGAGGGATTGAGGGAGATCTAAGGGACTTGGCGATAGTGATCGAGGAGATCGCGAGAATATCCCCAGCCTTCGGCCTAACAATCCTCGTCACATACCTCTTCACAATCCCGACACTCCTATATGGAACAGAGGAGCAGAAGAAGCTCCTAAAGAGAATCGTTCGAGGAGAGGCTTACGCATGCCACGCGGCCACCGAGCCTGTGGGTGGAAGCGATCTCGCTGGGATAAGGAGCGTCGCGAGGAGGGTTGAGGGTGGATGGATTCTGAGAGGCCATAAGAGACTCATCTCCGGAGCTGATTGGGCCGACTACCTCCTAATCTTGGCGAGGGCGTTGGATGGCTCGGCTGAGAAGCGGTCAAAGAATCTAACATTCTTCATAGTCGAGAGAGACTCTAAGGGATTGAGGATCGTTCCTGAGAAATGTGTGGGTGTTAGGGGGCTGAGCGTGGGGCAGATAATAATGAGGGACGTATATGTTCCGGACTCAAACGTTTTAGGCGAAATAGGCCAAGGGCTCAAAATAGCCTTAGAAACCTATTCGAGGATGAGGGTTGGGGCGGCCGCCATCGCGGTTGGAATGATACAATCATCTTTGGAAGCCTCCTTAAGATACTCTCTTAGAAGGAGGGCGTTCGGCAAGCCCATCATAGAATTCCAGTCAAACCAGTTCAAGATAGTTGATGTCCTATGTAAGCTCATGGCCGCGAGGCTCATGCTCTACTGGGCGGCGAACATCTCCAAGCGTTCTCCAAGAGATCTCCCCATCGCTTCCTCGATGGCCAAATTGTACTCCTCTGAGGCTGCCGAGGATTCCGCGATCAAGGCCATAGAGATTCATGGAGGCTTAGGAGTCTTGGCTGACACCCTCATCGAGAGATTCTTGAGAGACTCGGAGATAGTTAAGATGATTGAGGGAACTGGGGAGATTCAGAGGATAATCATATTCAGAGAGCTGTTGAAGAGGATGGAAATGCTTAAAGATTATTATTGAATGATCAGTTTTGAGGGAAGGGTTGAGGTTCGCGATAGCGTCGATAATATCGTATGCGGCTTTCCAGATAACCCCCATACTATTGGTGATTCTCTCAGGACTATTACCCGACATATACGCCATGATAATATCCCTGATCCTGGCCATGCTTATCTCCGCGATCTCATCCAGCATCCTACTCAAGAACTCGAACATCTCATTCCTCCCGCCGTTGATCGGCGGCTCAATATCACTCCTAATATCTCTACTCCTCTCCAGCATCCAAGTAATTTCCTCAGACCTCTTCTCACGATATTTTCAACCATACTATATGATCTATCACGTGATAGCAATCGTTGCGGCATCCGGGTTATCTATCACTCTCTCAAGAATGCATCCTAAACCCATTATGGAGGGTGTTGAGGAGGTTAAAGTTGAGGAAGAGGTGAGAGCGGAGGAAATCCCTAAGAAGGAGGAGAGACCTCCAGAGGGGGTCGAGGAGGAAATTGTGAGAGCTCAGGAAGCTCCTAAACCCGAATTAATCAGATGCCCTCACTGCGGTCAACAGATCCCCTCAGACTCAATCTTCTGCCCACTATGCGGTGAGAAGGTTCGGAGAGAAGAATGAGGGATGAATCTAAGGTTTCTCGCCTCCGATAGCCTCGGAACCAGGAGCATGTGCACCCTAATCGAGACGAGATATGGTAGGATAATGATAGATCCTGGAGCGGCTTTAGGTCCGCGGAGATATGGGCTGAGGCCGCATGAGATAGAGTTTGAGACGTTGAAGAGGCATAAGGAGATGATAGCTGAGGAAGCGAGGGATGTGGACCTCTTCATAGTAACCCACTATCACTACGACCACTTCCCAAGGCCACGCGAGGACATAGAGTGGCTTAAGGGGAAGAGAATTCTCTTAAAGGATCCGTCGAATATGATAAACTTCAGCCAGAGATGGAGGTCGAGGATATTTCTCGATAAGCTTAGGAAGGTTGAGGCGAGGCCGAGGGTCGCGGACTCCAAGAGATTCAGGCTTGGAAGATGTAAGATAAGGTTCTCCAATCCGGTCAAGCATGGGAATGATGAGAGGCTCGGATACATCCTCGAGGTCTTGATAGAGGCCGATGGTGAGAGAATTCTATATACATCGGATGTCGAGGGGATAGTTGATGACGATCAATTGGACTTCATCTTAAGAAGCAAACCTAACGTGGTGATATGCGATGGCCCAATGACCTACATGCTTGGAACGAGGTTTCGGGAGATCGATCTCAAGAAGTCTATCCAAAATTTGGTGAAGGTTTTGAGGATGGAATCAGTTGAGAGCCTAATCCTAGACCACCACCTCCTAAGAGATCTAGATTGGAGGACTTGGCTGAAACCGGTGTTTGAGGAGGCGGAGACCCTGAATAAGGGAGTTTTTACGGCCGCCTCATATATGGGGGTTGAGGAGAGGCTTTTAGAGGCGAGGAGAAGAGAGCTCTACGGCCTTTCTAAGCGGTCTAACCGAGGGCATGCGACCAATATTGCCTAGAGATTTTGACCTAGTTTAAGTGAGTAGATACTTTAAGACCGTGGAGAGGCTATTGTTGGCCGAGGATGAGCCTTCTCGACGAGGACAGCGTCTTAAACATGCTCGCGAAGCCAATAGTCAAGGCGTTTAAGGAGAGGTTTAAGCATCTAACCGAGCCCCAGATCCAAGCCATACCTAGAATCCTTGAGGGAAAGAATCTGCTTCTAGTGGCGCCGACCGGGACTGGGAAGACCGAGGCCGCGATCTTACCGATCTTCAGCAAGCTCATAGTCGAGGAGCATGGCCCGGGGATAAAACTACTCTACATCACGCCACTGAGGGCCTTGAATAGGGATCTGCTTGAGAGGATTGATTGGTGGGCTCAGAGACTTGATATAAGGACGGCTGTAAGGCATGGCGACACGTCTCAGAGGGAGAGGAGGGTTCAGAGCCTAGAGCCCCCGGACATGCTGATAACAACCCCCGAAACCCTACAAGTGATCCTAACAGGGAGAATCTTGAGGAATCATCTTAGGAGCGTTAGATGGGTCATCGTAGATGAGGTCCATGAACTCGCAACCGATAAGAGGGGTGCTCAGCTCGCGGTAGCCCTTGAGAGGCTTAGGCTGATAACTGGGAGAGATTTTCAGAGGATAGGTCTCTCAGCAACTATCGGAAAACCCGAGCTTGTGGCGAGATTCCTCGTGGGCAGCGATGGGGAATGCGAGATAGTGAGGGTTCCGGTGGCCAGGAACATGGTGATAGATGTGGTATATCCTGTTCCAGAAGAGGATGACGTGATTCTAGCGGAGAGTATAGGCGTCCGCCCAGAGGTTGCTGCGAGGCTTAGGAAGATTAGAGAGCTGATAGATTCGCATCAGTCGACCTTGATCTTCACGAATACGAGGCCGCTTGCGGAGATTTTGACGAATAGGTTTAGGGTTTGGGATGAGCAGATGAAGATCGGAATACATCATGGATCTCTCTCAAAGGTGAAGAGGATCTCGACCGAGCATGGATTGAAGCATGGAAAGCTGGCGGGAATAATCTGCACCTCATCCCTCGAACTCGGAATAGATGTTGGGAGAATAGATCTATGCATCCAATATAATTCTCCGAGGGAGGTCACCAGACTCATCCAAAGAGTTGGGAGGAGCGGCCATGGAATAGGGAGGACGGCGAAGGGTGTCGTGATCGTGATGGACTCAGACGACGCCTTAGAGGCCATGGTCATAGCTAGGAGGGCGAGGATGGAAAAGCTCGAGGAGCCTGAGATACCTATGAAGAGCTATGATGTTGCGATGCATCAGATCGCCGGGATATTGATCGAGTATGGTAGGATGAGGTTGGAGGATCTCTTAGAGATCTTTAGGAGGACGTATAACTTCAAGGACTTGAGCATGGATGAGCTTGAGAGGATAGTCGGCCACATGGCTGATCTAAGGGTCGCGGATCTAAGAGATGGGATGGCCGTCAAGCCCAGAAACACCAGAGAACTATACAACTACTACTTCAACAACCTCTCGATGATCCCCGAGGAGAGGCAATATCTCGTGGTGGATGAGTCGAAGGGGGAGCCGGTCGGGATCTTGGACGAGGAGTTCGTGGCGGAATACGGCGAGCCTGGGACGAGGTTCATCTTAATGGGTAGGGCTTGGGAGATACATAACATAGCTGGCGAGAAGATCTACGTCGCACCCTTAGAGAGCTATGAGGGGGCGATTCCAAGCTGGGTTGGAGAGGAGATACCTGTCCCATATGAGGTCGCGATGGAGGTTGGGAGGCTTAAGAGAGAATATAGGGATAGGAGGATGAGGGGGGAAGATGTGGAGAGGATCGCCGAGGACATCGCCGAGAGATATGGGGTTAATCGGGAGGTGGTTGTGAGGGCGTTTAAGGAGGTTGAAGAACACCTAAAGATGGATATACCGGTTCCAACGGATGTCGAGGCCGTGTTAGAGGAGTTCGGAGACTATGTCGTGCTCCACATCCACGGCGGATTGAAGGCGAATAGGACTATCCAGAAGATCGTGGCCCACTTCCTAGCAAAGCGGGTCGAGGCTCCGGTCAAAGGCCATCAAGACCCATATCGAGTGGTCTTCAGGTCAAAGCACATCTCAGGAAACCTGGTCATGGAGGTGATAAAGGATATTCTCGAGGGTGATTATAGGGAGAAGCTGGTCGAGGCAATCGAGTCCTCAACCCTATTCAAGCGCAGACTGGTTCACGTAGCGAGGAAGATGGATGTCATAAGATCTGATGCATCCCTCTCCGAGATTAACATCAATCAGCTCGCCGAGACCTTGAAGGGGACCGTGGTCTATGAGGAGACCTTAAACTACACCCTATTCCACGACTTCGAGCTTGAGAGGTCGAGGGAATTGCTGGAGAAGATGGTCAATGGCGAGATAAAGCTCTTGAGATGGATCTCGCCGACCGATGAGCCATCCCCCCTAGCCAGGCTCTCGGTTGAGCGGTTTAGGTTCGAGGGGGAGGTCTCGACAGTCGAGGGGATGAGGAGGGTTGTGCTGATGGCCGTGAGGAGCAGATTATTGAATGAGCCTTGGCTAATGGTCTGCACCGACTGCTTCGAACACTACGGAAGCGTTCTCGTAAAAGAGCTCCCGATGAAGCCCAAATGCCCCGTCTGTGGATCGAATAGAATCGGATTGACGAAATACTCTCTTGAAGAGGCTCTTGGATTGATAGCGAGGAAGGGGAAGCCGATAAACAGGAAGGAGAGGAGGATAATAGCCGAGCTCAGGAGAAACAGCGTCCTAATCTCAAAGTATGGTAGGGCCGCCGCCCTAGTCCTCTCAGCGAGGGGGCTAACCCTAAAGGAGGTCACAGAGATCTTAAAAAAGGAGCCACATGAGAGCATGAAACTAATAGAGTTGATAGTTGAAGCTGAGAAGAAGGCTCTTCAAAGGAGATTTAGATGAAGGGGATTCTCTAACTCTCTTCCTCCATCGAGGTCTTCCTAAGCATGAGGAGGAGCATTAGGATGAAGATTATTATCGGGAGCAGGATGATGATTAAGAGCTGTATCGTGCTCAGCTCTCCCCCAAGGATTAAGGGTATCGGGCCTATCAAGATCAAGCCACCGGCCTGGACCTTACCCGTCGGGGCTAGGAATCCGAGGATCATCAAGACTATCCCTATGAAGATGAACAATATTCCAAGCATTGAGAGGAGCGCTCTACTCGCTGGGCTTGGGCCACGGCTCATCCTAAACCACCGCCTGAAAAGCTTAGAGTCATAAGTAATGCGACGACCACTATGAATATGGCCAGGAATATGAGTAGAAGCTTGGCCGAGCTTCCTCCGAAGATTATCGGTATCGGGCCTATCAACACTACGCCGCCGCCCTTGACCTCGCCCCTACCCCCAGCTCCCGAGGCCAAGAGCATCAGTAACCCTAGGACTACGAGGAAAATTCCGGCCGCGAGTAGGAGGATGTTCGGCATAGGCATATGGAGATTTTGGCTCGGGGTATATTAGCCTTAACCCAGCTATGAAATCTTAATAGCGTTCTAGAATCTCTTTTGAGCTTGGAGGAAGGGAGTTTGGCGCTTGGAATAGCTGGCGCATATGATAGGGCGATCACCGTATTCTCCCCCCAAGGCAGATTATACCAGGTTGAATATGCTTTAGAGACCGTTAGAGCTGGATCAACCGCCATAGCCATAGCCTGTAATGAGGGATGCGTCTTAACGGTCGAGGAGCGGATGCACACAAAGCTCCAAAACCCAGAGTTCTCATGGAAGCTCTTCCAGATAGATGAGCATATAGGCGCGGCGGCGGCTGGATTGAACTCAGATGCGAGGATCCTAGCCGACAACGCCAGGGTTAGAGCCCAGGTCTTGAGATTATCCTATGATGAGGAGCCGACGGTGGAGGCCGTGGCCAGATATATTGGAGACATCATGCAGATGTATACTCAGCATGCAGGGGTCAGGCCCTTCGGCACGGCGATCCTGTTCGGAGGGGTCGATAAGACTGGTGTTAGGGTATTCTATACCGAGCCCAGCGGGATGGTCTTAGAGTATGATGCTTGGGCGATTGGGCGGGGAGCGGAGAAGGTGAAGGACGTCCTTGAGGCCGAGTATAGGCGTGACTTAAGCTTGGAGGAGGCGATCCAGCTATCCTTGAAGGCCTTGGTGAACTCGGTTGAGAGGATTGATGAGAAGTGGACTGCGAGGGTGGCGACGATACCCGTCTCGACGAAGAAGTATTCCATGATGCCTCAAGAGGAGCTCAGGAAGAGGCTTAAACCCTTAATAGAGGCTAGGGAGAAGGGCTGAGAATATCCCTTAATATCCACCCTATAAATAGTCTTAGATGGAGGATCGAGGTTGTCGAAGAAATACACGATAGCTAGGATCGAGAGGAGAGGCCAGACCTTCGAGATCCTCGTCGACCCAGATAAGGCGTTAAAGTATAGGTTGGGCGAGAAGATACCGGTCTCAAAGATAGTGGTCTATGATGAGGTCTATAAGGATGCGAAGAAGGGGATTAGGGCGAGTGAGGAAGAGATTAGGAAGGCGTTCGGGACTACCGACATCTTGAAGATCGCTCAGACGATCTTAGATGATGGGGTGGTTCAGGTAACGGCTGAGCAGAGGCGGAGGCTCATCGAGGACAAGAAGAGGCAGATAATAGAGTTCATCTCGAAGAACACGATAGACCCCAGGACGAATATGCCTCATCCGCCTCAGAGGATCGAGCTCGCGATGGAGGAGGTGGGCGTGGCGATAGACCCGTTCAAGGATGCGAAGGAGCAGGCCTTGGCGATAATCGAGAAGCTTAGGAGGGTTATCCCGATAAAGATGGGAATCCTGAGATTCAAGCTCAGGCTCCCGGGAGACGTCGTTGGAAAGGCTTATGGAATCATCCGAAGCATGAGCAAGATAACTAAGGAGGAGTGGAGGAGGGATGGAAGCTGGGTGAGCGTAATCGAGATCCCGACCGGGCTTCACGTAGACCTAATAGAGAGGTTAAATAGGATCTCGAGCGGGAGAATTGAGGTGACCCCATTAGAGGAGTGATCGCGGAGATGCCTGTATACTTCTCAGATCACGAGGTGGTCTTACCCGGCCAACTACTCTCAGACAATGGTAAGAGGAGTGGGGAGGGAACCTACGTCGCAGATGGGAAGGTTTATGCCTCCCAAGTGGGTCTGGCCACCATAAGGAATAACCGAGTATGCGTCATAGCTTTTAAGGGAGCTTATAGGCCTCAAGTCGGAGATGAGGTCATAGGCGTGATCTCAGATGTCAAGCCAAATGGATTCGACGTCGTCCTAGGAAAGCATCTAACGGGCGTGATAAGGATCCCGGATAGGAGGAAGGTTCAGAATCTCGGCCTCAGGGTTGGAGACGTGATCTCCGCCAGAGTCAAGGAGAGTAGCCTTAGGGGGATAATCCTAGAGCATACGAGGAGGATGAGGAGGTTCGATAAAGGGCTTCTAATCTCGATCCACCCCGCGAAGATCCCAAGGCTCATAGGTAGGAGGGGTTCGATGATAAACATGATCAAGAGGAGAACTGGATGTAGGATAGTGGTTGGGAGGAATGGGCTGATAGTCATCTCAGGCCCATCCCCAGCTCAGGAATTCGCGGCCGTGACGGCGATAAAGGAGGTTGAGAGAGAAGCCCACACCCAAGGATTAACCGAGAGGGTTGGCAAGCTCATAGACTCGATCCTCAAGGGTGGTGTGAGATGAGTAAGCCCAAGCTCATAACCGAGGATGGGATAAGAACCGATGGAAGAAGATTCGATGAGCTCAGACCCATAAAGATGGAGGTCGGAGTCCTAGATAAGAGCGATGGATCGGCCTACGTCGAATTCGGGAAGACTAGGGTCTTCGCCGCGGTCTTCGGGCCACGGGAAGTCCACCCCAGACACCTATCATTACCGGATAGAGCCATCCTAAACTGTAGATACCACATGACATCCTTCAGCGTCGAGGAGAGGAAACCTCTTGGAATGACTAGGAGGGAGGTCGAGCTATCGAAGGTTATCAGAGAGGCGTTGGAGACCGTCGTCTTCTTAGAGGAGTTTCCGAGAACATGCATAGACATCTACATCGAGGTCGTTCAAGCGGATGGGGGGACTAGGACGACGGGCTTGACCGCGGCCTCCCTCGCACTAGCTGACGCGGGCATACCGATGGCCGACCTAATAGCCGCGGTAGCCGTTGGGAAGGTTGATGGCCAACTAGTCTTAGATCTAAACGATATTGAGGATAAGTATGGGGAGGCGGATATGCCCATAGCCATGGCCCCAAGATTCGACTCAATAGTCCTCCTCCAGCTCAATGGGAGGATCTCGAAGGACGAGTTCCCCAGAGCCTTGGCCTTGGCGAAGAAGGGGATCATGGAGATCTATAAGCTTCAGAGGGAGGCGTTAAAGAGAAAGTATAGTGCGACCCCTCAAGGAGGGATGTGAGGATGACCCTACCACTACACTCAAGAAAGGACTTAACCGCGAGGATAATGCAGGAGAAGATCTACAGCCTCCTCCAGCAGGGTAAGAGGCTCGACGGTAGAGGGCCTAGAGATCTCAGACCCCTAACGATCCAGACAAACCTCGTCGAGAAAGCCGAGGGATCAGCCTTGGTGACCATGGGCGGGACGAAGATCCTCACGGGGATAAAGGTCGAGGTTGGAACACCCTACTCAGATAGACCCGATGAGGGATCATTCGCGGTGAACGCCGAACTCCTCCCCCTAGCCTCAACGACCTTCGAGCCAGGGCCTCCAGATGAGCGGGGAGTCGAGCTGGCGAGAGTTGTGGATAGGAGCTTGAGGGAGGGAAAGGCGATAGACTTGAAGAAGCTCTGCATAGTTGAGGGCGAGAAGGCGTATATCCTATTCATAGACATCTACGTCCTAGACTATGATGGAAACTACTATGATCCAGCGCTTATCTCGGCCATGGCAGCCCTAGCAACCCTGAAGATACCGAGGTATAGGGTTGTCGATGGAAAGCTTGAGAAGACCGATGAATACTTCACACCAGAGCTAACGGCCCTCCCATTCTCCGTGATGATCGGAGTGTTGGGAGAAAAGTTCTTGGTCGATCCACAGATAGATGAAGAGAAGGTATTGGATGTCTCGCTGATAATTGGAACGGATGAGAAGGGGAACGTGGTCTCTATCCAGAAAAACTCGCCGGGCCCAGTGCCGATGAATCTCATGGACGACATCATCGAGCTAGCTTGGGAGAAGACCCAAGAGATAAGGAGGAAGTTCTTGGAAACAGTTCCGGTGAAGCTTGCCGGAGAATAATAACCTCAAGCCAACACGCCAACGATCTCCGCTAGGATTCGATGGTCTACACGCTCCATAATATGGGAAGATGTTGATGTTATCGTTTAAATATGGAGTTGATCAAGGAGATGTGGAAAGAGATGGTTCAGGTCGGGAAGGTTCAGGGAAATCCTGCGAAGAGGTTTGGGGCGAGATATGGATCCACCCTGAGGAAGAGGGTTGCGGGAATAGAGCGCGAGCAGAGGGCATGGCATATCTGCCCAAACTGCGGCCACCCTAGAGTTAGGAGGGTTTCGATTGGGATCTGGAGATGTAGGAAGTGTGGATACACGTTCGCGGGAGGGGCTTGGACGCCGGCTCCCAGAAAGTAGGTTTGAGGCCAAGATCAGATTCCATCTTCCAAGGGACGAGGCCGAGATCCTATATTCATCTATAATCCCCGAGGCCAAGGATATTCCCTCCAAGAGGACATCTGTGAGTATGGCCTTAACTGAGGATGGCTTGAACCTGATGATCAAGGCATCCGATCCAGTCGCCCTTAGAGCCGCGTTAAACTCATTCCTCAGATTCATAGACTCAATACTGGAGACGCTTCACGAGCTAGACTCGCTCGTGAAGAGACGCTAAGTTGCCTCAAAATACCTCAACAACTGGTCGTGGGCTAATTTTTTAAGTTCCTTGGATCGATATGGTGGTGAAGATGTCGGCTGAGAAGGAGCTTCCCCCAAGCGTTAAGCAGAGGATCGCGAGGCTCCAGCAACTCCAACAAACCTTAAACGTGATAATAGTTGAGAGGCAGAGGCTTGAGGCGGAGCTAATAGAGGTGAAGGACGCCCTAGAGGAGCTTCAGAAATCCCCCGATGACGTGATGGTGTATAAGGCGGTTGGCCCAATCCTAGTTCGAAGCGATAAGCAGAAGCTCGTCGAGGAACTCAATGAGAAGAGAGAGTTAACTGAGACTAGGCTCAAGCTCTTGGAGAAGCAGGAGCAGAGGACGAGAAGCCAATTGGAATCTCTTCAAAAAGAGCTTCAGCAAGCATTATCGGGATCATCGGCGTCATGAGAGACCGAGAATTCATAGAGCTCTTGGATAGGGGGCTATATCTGGTAAGAGGCGAGGCCGCGGCGATCTTAACCCATGCCGGAGGAGATCCGGACTCGATAGGAGCGTCATACACCCTAATCAACATCTTGAAGGAGATCTACAAGGTCAAGAAAACCCTCTTCACGATACCATCCCGACCATCAACTCATAGCAAGGCCCTCCTAAACCACCTAAACTTAGCGATCGACGACCTTGAGGGACATGAAGGATACTTCATAGTCCTAGACGCCGGATCGCCTGAACAGCTTGAAGAATATCGATGGATATTCTCAAAACCTGAGAAGGTGATTGTGATAGACCATCACACGACCAGCATCGGCAGCTATCCGAAGGATGTCAAGCTATATGTTTCGGACAAGTATCAATCTGTATGCGAGATCATATATGATCTGGCTGAGCTATTGAACTACGAGCTAAACACCTTGGAGGCCGAGGCGCTCTTCGCCGGAATATACTATGATACCGTTAGGCTATCCATCGCGGATAAGAATTCTCTAAGAGCGGTGTGCAGGCTGGCGGAGAAGGATGTGAACCCCGTCGAGCTTTTATCAAGACTTGAGACGAGGATGGAGCTACCTGAGAGAATTGCGAGGCTGAAGGCTGCTTCTAGGATGAGGATCTATAAGATTGGTGAGTTTATGATCGTCTTAACGAGGGTTGGAAGCTATCAAAGCTCCTGCGCGAGGAGCTTGCTAGGTCTCGGAGCGCATATAGCTGTGGCCGCAGGAGAATCCGACGATGGAGTCGAGGTCTCCATGAGAGCTGTTAACGAGGTAGTTGAGAGATATGGAATCGACTTGGGGAGAGATGTTGCGGAGAAGCTTGGCGGAGAATTTGGAGGCCATGGAGGAGGACATGCGGCCGCCGCCAGAGCATATTGTCGTGAAGGCGACATAGACTCCATCCTATCCAGGTGTCTAGAGATCTTATCTGAGAAGCTCGGCTCCAGGGCGGAGTTGATGGAGGCTTGAAGATAATCAAGGTTAAGGATCTCGGATTCAAGTATGCTGGAACCGATTTCTACGCGATCAGGGGAGTCAACCTTGAGATAGATGAGGGAGAGTTTGTGGTCTTGGCGGGTAAGAGCGGATGTGGGAAGACAACCCTCCTGAGATGCCTGAATGGCTTGATCCCACACTTCTATGAGGGAGAGTTTGAGGGAAGGGTGTTGATAGATGGAGTCGATACTAGAGAGTGTCCGCCTCACATCCTCTCCCAGAAGGCCGGGATGGTCTTCCAGAACCCGGATAATCAGCTCTTCGCCCTAAGCGTCGAGGCCGACATAGCCTTCCCGCTCGAGAACCTCGGGCTACCGAGGGAGGAGATAAGGGATAGGGTTGAGTGGGCTTTAAAGCTCTTAGGGATCGAGGAGCTGAGGAAGAGGTCTCCATTCGAACTCTCGGCTGGTCAGAAACAGAAAGTCGCGATAGCTTCAGTCCTCGCCATGAAGCCCAAGATCCTCTTATTAGATGAGCCCACCAGCTCGCTTGATCCTGTTTCCGCGAAGAATCTCATAGATGCAATAATAGACTTGAATAGAAGGCATGGATTAACCATCCTGATCTCGGAGCATAGATTGACGCATCTAATCCCCCACGCGGATAAGCTGGCGATAATGGACGGAGGCAGGATCATCTACTTCGACGATCCCCGGAGAATTCTAAAAGAGGATGTCTTGATGTATGGGATCTCGATTCCAAGGGTTGTGGAGGTCGCGAGGGAGATGAGGAGGATCGGCGGATGCATACCATTTAGAGATATCCCATTATCGGTTGAGGAGTTCATAAGCGGCTTAAAGGGTGCTTTAAGATGATAAGATTCGAGTCAGTCGAGTATGTTTACCCGAACGGCGTCAAGGCTCTCGACGGTATAGACCTCGAGATAAGAGATGGGGAGATAGTCGCGATCATGGGGGAGAATGGGGCTGGGAAGACGACCCTGATAAAACATCTAAACGGTCTCCTAAAACCTGTGAAGGGAAGGGTGTTGATAGATGGAGTGGATACGAGGAACGTTACGGTCGCATCGCTCTCCAAGAAGGTTGGAATAGTCTTCCAAAACCCAGATGACATGTTCTTCTCCGAGAGCGTTTGGGAGGAGGTGGCCTTCGCCTTGAGGAACTTCGGATATGATGAGGAGGTTGTGAGGAGGAGGGTTGAGAACGCGATAAACTTCATGGATTTAGCGGGCTATGCCGATAAGTCCCCGTTCACCCTAAGCGGCGGCGAGAAGAAGAGGCTCGCCCTCGCGATAGTCTTGGCGTGGTCTCCAGATATAATCGCCTTGGATGAGCCGACGATAGGTCAAGATATGCTCCAGAAGGAGAAGCTATTGCAGGTGATAAAGCTCCTAAACTCTCAGGGGAAGACGGTCATAATCTCATCTCACGATGTTGAGTTCATAGCGGATCTAAAGCCTAGGATAGTCTTGATGAAGAGGGGTAGGGTGGTCGCCGATGGAGATGCCGAGGAGATCTTCCTGAACGAGGAGCTACTCAGATCATGTAATCTCTTGCCACCCCAACTCATAACCCTCTCTAAGAGGCTCGACTTCATCGGGATAAAGCCTAGACTATATCCTCCGAGGGAGCTGGCGGCTGAGATAATGACGAGGTTTCGAAGATAAGTCGTGGCATTGATCATCTCCTTTTTGATGATGAAATTCTTATACAGGGATCTTCACAAATCTCCAGATGGCCACAATACTGCAGGGACTACAGTTCTATCCCGGAGACAGCTTCATCCATAGGCTCGACCCGAGGGCCAAGCTCCTAATCTCAACAACATTTCTCCTCATAACCCTGATCTACGTTGAGGTCACCGTTACGACGATAATCGTGGCCGCCGAGGCATTCCTCGCGGCCATAAGCGGGACGATGAGGAGGT
>JAGGTD010000004.1 GCA_021163925.1 Nitrososphaerota archaeon | reverse complement strand
CCTTGGGTTTGCTTAGGTCCCCATCATGTGGCCACGGGAGGAGGCCGCCCATTCATCTCGTGGAGGGCCTCTCCAACTCTTCCTGGGCGGTACCGCCGTCGCGCCGTGGCCTCCATAATGGTGGAGGTTACTCTCCGATAAAAACTTATCGTGGGCTGCTTATAACCATAATGGCCTCTACGTCATACCAGCCTCTAATGAAGGCGAAACGCTTTTCTTAGACCCGAGGGGAAATATTATTGGAGGCCGACCGGAAGAGGAGCGGCGTATCGCAGGTGAAGCATGCTGGGGGAAGCCTCAGCAAGCGTAGCCTGCGAGTGCATCACACGCCGGCTACGGGCGCCGCTTCGGCGGTAACCAAGCTGGCGTGTGGTGTGACTCAAGGGTGCATAACCTTGGTTAAGCCCGTGGGGGTGCACCTGTAGGTCACGTTGCTCCGAATGTCGGCCTCCTCAAATAATTTTTTATGTCTTTCAGCTTTGGGATCAGATCCTTGTTTAGCCTTAGATAGGTTCTCGGCTTCAGCGGCTTAACCTTCAAGGTGTCGACGTTTATGATGTAGATCATGTGGAGCTTTATGGCTTCAAGTCTTTCAAGATTTATTCCGGGGGTTGAGTAGTATCTGTCGCAGAGATCTTTCAAGAGCTTCAGCCCATCTCTCCTCCTCTTAGGCTTCAAGAGAATTGTCGGTATTTGGAGGATGTTGTGTGGTGGGGTTGCGAGGCTGAACTTGTCCGCGAATACGCCGTATCTGGCCATTTTGCTGATTACCCTAGCCGTTAGGTAGCTTTGCGGATCTAGGGCGTTTTCAGGCGATGTGAAGCCCGTTTCAACCTCAACTATCATGCTCCTACCATTCCTCCAAGCCATTATATCCGCGACTAGATCATCTTCCAGCGGGTGCTCCAATGATACTTTATAGCCCTTGTCGGCTAGATAGGCTCCCATGACCAGCTCCATTATCGAGTGATTGACCTTAACCCTATTCGATCTATGTAGGTTTATCAGCCTATCTCTCATCTCATCTATTCTGCTCCAAATCCCTCGACCATAATGCCTCTTAAGCCTCACGGCCATCGACTCAACGTCTCTCTCAAATCTATCCATTCTGTCGCTCGCCGAGAAATCCATAAGATTAATCTAAGCCGTTTTGGCCATGCCTTACAGATGCTCTGAGAGCCTCTTTTCACGGATATGGCCATAGATTTTACCTCGCCGCAAAGATTATCGTGGCCCTAATCCTACCATACATGACCTCAATCCTCTCTTTTACCTCGTATCCGGCCTCGGCCAATGATCTCGAGAAGAGTGTTGGCTTCGACACTATAACGGTGAGGTTTGAGGTTGGGGAGGCTTGAGCCAGGCATCTACAAATCCTCCTATAGAATTCCTTGATGTTGCTTATCCCCATCCTTATTCCGTAGGGTGGGTTGAAGATTATGTGATCGAATGGTTGTGGCAGCCATTCCCCGATCTTAAAGATGTCGGCGACCGAGAACTCAAGCTTATCCATTAAACCCGCCTTCTCAGCATTCCTCCTCGCACCCTCTATACTCTTTGGTGACGCGTCGGTTCCAAGGATGTTCAATTCTGATTCTGGTTTGATCGATCTCTCAAGATCCTTCGACAATCTCTGGATCAGCTCCTTATCGACGAATCTTAGGCTTGAGATCTTTAATCCACCTCTCCTCAAACCTATGGGAACATTCAGCCCCAATAATCCAGCCTCTATCGGAATCGTTCCACCTCCGCACATCGGATCCAGCAAGCTCATGCTCGGACCCCATCCAGCTATCCTGAGCATCCCGACTGCTATGGTTGGGTGTAGGGCTGCCCTATGATGATATACCCTATAGAATCTATGATGGAGCGATCTCCCGGTCGTGTTCAGTCCCATGAAGAACTCCGAGTCCCTGAGGAGGCAGTAAAACTCTATGTCTGGTTGGTCGAGGTTCACCCTAAGCCTCTTACCCCGACTCTCCCTAAAGCTCTCTATGATCGCCCTGCCAACCGCTGCCGCCATATCTAGGCTCGTGAATGGATAGTTTTTCGAGTGCCTCTCAGCCTTAACGGCGAAGCTCTGATCAGGCTCTATGAACTCGCTATAATCAATACCTCTGGCGCAGCGGTAGATGTCGTCCAAGGTTCTCACGTTTATCCTCGCCAACATTATGAATATCTTATGGAGCATCCTCGAGGCCAAGTTCAACTTTATCAACTGCTCTTGACTCGCCTCGAAGATTATCTTGCCGACATCGGGCTTAGCTCTCGCGCCTATGAGTTCTTCGCATTCCCGCGCCGCGTATTCCTCAAGCCCCATCACGGTGGTTGCGAAGCACTTGAACCGCATGGCCATGGATCACGTATAGATCTCTATGACATCTCCATCCTCCAATACGTGTTCAGGTCCAACCTGCTGGCCTTGGATCTTGACGGACTTCCCCCAGACCCTCGCATATCTCATCCTCTCGGCAAGCTCTCGATGGATTATCCTCGCGACCTCCTTCACCGTGCATCCCCTCTCGACCACGATGGGCTTCTCGGCCTTGACGCCATCCTTCTGAGTGTAGATCCTGATCAATCCCAGCATCTTGAAGATTATCTCCTTCAACATTCTGATCCCCAATCCATTCTCAGCCGAGATCTCCACGAAAGGTATTCGATTATCCTCCAAAAACTTCTCAAGGATCGTTAAGCTCTCCCTATCTGCAGCATCTATCTTATTGAAGACAACTATCGCCTTCTTATAGACCAGTTCTCTCAGGATGGAGTCCTCTAGATCGTTTAGATCAGCCTCGCCCCAGATTCTCACCACGGCATTCCGTATTCCCATGGACTTCAATAGATCCGAGGCTTCACGATAACCTGCCTTAAGCTTCCCGAAGACTATCAACCTTATCCCGCCGCTATCCTTCCTCTCAACCTCGACCCGACACTTCCTAGGCTTTATCGTCACCCCGAACTCGTCGAATAACTCGATGATCTTCTTGAATTGAGCTATCGGATCCTTTGAGGAGTCTATCACGATCAAGATGAGATCTGAGTTCTTGGCGAACCCTATCGATCTCCCGGTGAAGGATGTCTCCTCAAGCTCCTCGGTGAGTATAGCTGGAAGCTCGACTAGCTGGAGCTCAACATCCTCATATGGCATCATCCCCGGAGTCGGCCTCGTGGTCGTAAGCTGATATGGCGCGACCAAGGGCTTAGCATTCGTCAAAGCTTTCAAGATGCTTGACTTACCCGAGTTCGCCGAGCCTATCAAGGCTATCTGAGCCGCGCCCTCCTTAGATACTGAGAAGTAGTCTCTTCTACCGGGCCTCGCCACAGCCTTCCGCTCAGCCATCCTCCTAAGCTCTGAGATCCTCCTCCTAATCCTGCCTCTAAGCTTCTCAGTCCCCTTATGGGCTGGGATTAGGCTGAGCGCCTCCTCTAAAGCCTTGATCTTGGCCTCTATGGTCCTCGCGGCCTGATACTTGGCTAAAGCCTTCTGAGCCTCGGCTGGGAGGTTCGCGGGCATCCCAACTAACTCATCATAATTCTAGGATAAATGGATGAATCCTTAGGTCAGGTAGTCTATGGCCACGCCGAGATATACCTTCGCGGCCTTTATCAAGTCTTCGACCTTCACCCTCTCATTATAGCCGTGGATCCCCTCCATCTCCGCCGGCCCATAGTGTATCGTTGGAATATTTGCTCTCCTGAAGTGTCTGGCGTCGCTTGAAGCCCACTCCAAGAAAGGCTTAGGATCTACTCCAACGATCTCCTTAACATTCTTCTCAACCACCTTCACGATCTCCGAGTTCGGTGGAGTGTAGTTAGGCTCACCGACATTAACGAACTCCACCTCCCCATATTTCTCGACGACCTCTCTTATCCTCGACGTTACCTCGGCCGCCGACAACCCTATCGGAACCCTGACATCTATCTCCAGTTCGCACCTATCTGGAATTATGTTCACCTTCGTTCCACCCCTGATTATCCCGAAGTTTATGGTCGGGTGGTCTATCGCCTTACTCGCCTCACGCGACACAAGGCTCCCCAATAAGTTCCTCGAATACTCGGCCACATCGATCAGATCTCTCGGGAGCTCCGCCCTCATCTCCGTTATCCTCATGAGTTCGCGGATCAGGTTCGTCGACTTCACTATCGCGTTGTCTCCGATGAATGGTGATAGGCTTCCATGGCCGGGAACTCCCTTAACGACTATCTTGGCCCAGACCGCCCCCTTCTCCCCAACATTTATCAGATTCATCCCAGTCGGCTCCGCGATCAAGACCGATGATCCTAAAGCCTTCCCCTTCTCGACTAGATAGGAGGCTCCATAGGTTCCCCCGGTCTCCTCATCCGCGACGCAGACGAGCTTCAGCCTCCCCCTCAGTTGATCTTCAAACTTGATGAGCCTCTTGAATGCGTAGATTATTCCAGCCAGCCCACCCTTCATGTCAGACGCACCCCTCCCAAGCAGGTAGCCATCTCGAACCTCTCCTGAGAATGGGTCGAAGCTCCACCTAGACCTATCCCCTATTGGAACGACGTCGAGGTGGCCGTTCAAGACTAGAACCCTATCAGATCCCCTCTCACCTATCTCAGCTATCAGGTTCACCTTCTTCTCAGCGGGCTCGCATAGCTCGACCGCCACCCCCTCCTCTTCGAGATAATCCTTCACGAATGCGGCGATCTCACTCGTGTCTCCAGGCGGGTTCACGCTTGGGATCTTGATGAGCTTCGATGCGAGTTCGACGACCTCATCTCCGCGAAAACCCTCGAATACCCTCTCCCTAAACTCGCCCATCTCGACTCAAATCGGATATACTTGCCATGAATATAACTTTAGGGTTTGGAGAGCGCAACTCTCTCGATTGCTCAAACATGATAATAATACTTAACATCTAGCGGCGTTTCCTCGAAGTCGGAGATGGCGTTAAGGAAGCTTATGGAGGAGGCTGAGAGGCTCTTAAGATCGGCGGGAGTGGATGAGCCCAGACTAGAGCTCTCAAGAGATCCCAGATATGGGGAGGTCTCATCTCTGGCCGCCTTCGACCTCGCGAAGAAGCTTAGGAGGTCTCCGAATGAGGTAGCGTCGGAGATTGTCGATAGGATGAGGTCTGAGGAGATGGAGTTCATAAAAGATGTTGAGGCCGTCAGGGGATACATCAACTTCAAGCCAGATTGGATTAGATACTCAGAGGAGATCTTGAGAGAGATCTTGGAGAAGGGGGAAAAATATGGGTCGAGCGAGATGGGAGCAGGTAAGAGGATCATAATAGAGCACACGAGCGTGAATCCGAATAAGCCACTCCACGTAGGACATGCGAGAAATACGTGCTTGGGAGACTCCTTGGCGAGGATCTTGAGGTTCATCGGATACGATGTAGTTGTCTTGAACTATATCGATGACAGCGGTGCTCAGATGGCGGACCTAATCCTAGGATTCACCGAGCTCGGATATCCCCTAGACCCACCTCAAGGGATGAGGTTCGATGAATATTGTGGAGATGTAGTCTATGTCGAGGTTTCCAAGAAGGTTGAGGAGGATGAGAGGCTCGCTGAGAAGAGGAAGAGGATAGTGGGTGAGATAGAGTCTGGGAGGGGGAAGCTCTATCAATTGAATAGGAGGGTTGTCGAGAGGGTTTTGAGGGATCAGATCAAGACCTGCTGGAGGTTGGGCGCAACATACAATATACTGAACCTTGAGAGCCAGATAATATCACTCAACATCTGGAGGGAGGTCTTTGAAAAGCTCAAGGAGAAGAGATTGGTTTATCGCGCCGAGACAGGAGAGAAGGCTGGATGCTGGCTCCTAGACCTCTCAAAGCATCCAATCCTATCTAAGGAGGGTGATGAGGTCTTGGTTAGGAGCGATGGGACCACCACCTACGTCGCAAGAGACATAGCTTACGCCGCTTGGAAGCTCGGCGAGACCAGCAAAGACTTCAAGTATTCTGTGTGGGGGGTGAATCCGGGTGGCGGGGAGATCTACATAACCGATGAGGCCGGAGAAGTCGATCTCAAGCTTGGAGAGATAGATAGGGTGATCAATGTCATAGATGTGAGGCAGAGGAGGCCGCAGGAGGTCGTGAAATATGCGTTAAAGTTGCTTGGATTGAGATCCGAGAAATACATCCACTATGCGTATGAGGTCGTGGCCCTGAGCAGGAAAGATGCCGAGAGGCTTGGACATAGGGTTGAAGGCGGTGAGAAGATTGTCCACATGAGCGGGAGGAGGGGATTATACATCAAGGTCGAAGAGTTGCTAGATATGTTGAGGGATAGGGCTCTTGAGGAAGTGAAGAAGAGGCATGAGGATTGGAGCGTTGAGAGGATGAGATCTGTCGCGGAGAAGATAGCGGTAGGCGCGCTGAGATACGCGCTGATAAAGCCCGACATAGATAAGCTCATAGTCTTGGACACGGATGAGATCCTAAGGCTTGAAGGTGATACAGGGCCATATCTCCAATATTCCTATGCTAGGGCCTGTAGGATTCTAGAGAAGTCCGAAGATGAGCCATCGACCAAGCCTCCAGCCGAGCCCCTTGAGGTTGAGAAGAAGTTGTTGAGGAGGATGGCGATCCTCCCAAAGCTGTTGTCGGGGTTCGATCAGAATCTATTGATTAAGCCGATAGCGAATTACGCATATAAGCTCGCATCCGAGTTTAACGACTTCTATGAGAAGGCCCCAGTTCTAAGGGCGCAGGAGGACATTAAGAGGTTTAGGCTTGGGATAGTCATGGCGTTCAAGATAACTTTGGCTAATGTATTGAGGCTCCTCGGAATCCCATTGATGGAGGAGATGTAGGCTTACTCTATCTGGACCCTGAATCCCTTCCTCTCCTCTCCAGCCTTCTTCAAGACGACCTCCAAGACCCCATTCTTATAGGATGCCTTGGCAGATTTCGGGTCGACCTTCGCGGGTAGATCGACCTCCTTATAGTATTTCCTCTGAGGAGTGTCTACCGAGATTATCAATCTATCCTCGGTGGCGTTCAGGTTAATGTCCTTCTTCTCAACCCCCGGAACCTCCGCGATCACCTTCACCACATCCTTCTCCTCATATACGTCCACCAACGGCTCTCTCGCCTCGGTTAATTCGATCATCTCAGGTCTTCCCCTTGGTGGTCTGATGTTCCCGAACTCCCTTATGATCGGCCTCCCATCAGGCCCAATCCTTATCGAGTAGCCATAGACTATTGGCCCAAACTCCCTAACTATCCCCTTATCGGTTCTCCTCTCCCTGATCAAGCCCCTCGGGAGCTCCCGCTCAAGATCCTCAAAAGACTTTGAGAACATCTCGTCGAGCTCCCTCATCATCTGCTCCATCTCCTCGAAGATCCTTGAGAATGGTGAGCGCCTCCTCCACCACCTATCCCAACTCATAACACGAATACACCTCAAGACAATAGATTCTCAGACTTATATAACCATATCTCTGGAATAGCATAAAGCCAACGATTTAAAGATAGATCGGATTCCCGCGAGCCATCTCTCCAACGGCATAACTCAAAATACTTTCACATCGTTTTATGTCACATCAGCCCTAACATTTCTTACCTCGCGTCAACCCCCATAGCACGCTCCTTTAGAGCTGATATACTTAGAGAGGTTATTGATTCTCAAAGCGGGCCCGGTGGGATTTGAACCCACGACCGCCGGCTTAGGAGGATCACCTAAGCCGCCTAGAGGCGGCCTATCCGGCGCCCTATCCATACTGGGCTACGGGCCCTCTTACACACTAGATACGATTCACCTTATATTTTTACCTTGTGAGTTTCTTATGCGATCTTTAAGCTTATTATCCTCGCTCTGGGAATCCATCTCAGGATATATGCTGGGAGGTCGTAGAACTTTATGCATCGTAGGAGTATTGCTGAGTCGCTGGTCATGACCGCGTGCTTAGATCTTTGGAGCTGTGAGTCGACGTTTTTCGCCGTCTCGGCGCCTCCATCCAATCCCATCTCCCTTAAGAGCCTCCTAGCATAGCTTGCTATCTCGCCGCTCCTACTTATCTGGCTCTCAAACAATATCTTCGCGGACGCTATCCTCAACTCCCTTAATGCTTTAAGGAGTAGTTTTAATGATTCATGGGTCTTCTCGGTGAGCTTATACTTTCCATGGATCTCTGAGAAATCTCTAAGCACTCCATCATCGCATAAGATTAGGGGATCGCCTCTAAGCATGGTCTCAACCGTGTTCATCACGTTGAATCCATCGATCAAGACATGCTCATCTCTTAGATCCTCGGCCATCACCCTCTTCGAGGCTATCCTCTCCGCATCGCTGGAAGAGTATATCGATCTATAGAGGATGGATCTCTCAGCCCTATTCAACCTATACTTGTCTCCGATGAGCTTGAGTGATGAAGACCTATTATATCCTCTATTCAGCAAGTATCTTAAATCTCTCCCAGCCTCGGCCAGAATCTTAAGCCTCTCAGATGAGATCGCGGTCATTCCAGATATATCCCTGGTCTCAGCGGTAGTGCCGATAAAGCTTTCCTCTTGGGATCATAGAGGCCCTCCTCATCCTCTGAGTGTATCTCAAATTCTATGCCGAGCTCACTCGTCAAGAAATCCGCCGCGGACTTATAGATTTCAAGCTCTCTCCCAGCTATGGCCGTGAGATTCTCAGGCCGATAGCTCTGGATCAGCGATGACACGTTCTCGATCTGGAGCTTCGCGAGGTTTGCGGCATGCCTCTTCAGCTCGGGCTTACTCGAGATTATCCACTTGATCAGCTCGCCCATCTCTCTTCCCCTTCCCTCCTTTAACAGATTTATGGCTTTTTCAAGTAGGCCGCGTTTCCAGCCTGATGCCACGTAGACGTATGCTTTTCTAGGCTTTTCCTTGACCACGTTTATTATGCTTCTAACATCCTCCATCAATCTCATGATGAGCTCCTCGGCCAGCTCGGCCTCGGCGTCCATCAACTCCTTTCTTGGGGTAGGCCATTTCTCGACTGAGACGAATCCGCTTTTCCCTAGGATGCTCCAAGCCTCCTCCGCCGTGAATGGGATGAATGGCGCTAGAAGCTTTATCCACGTCTCAATGAACTCCCTCCCAACCTTGCTTATCGAGCCTCCTACCCTCCTAGTATACCATCTCCAATCGCTGTATAGGCCGTAGAGGGCGTCGTGGAACGCCTTCCTAGTCTTGAGCTTCTCCATCCACTTGGTTATGTTCTCTATCCTCCTCTGAAGCCTTGACATGAGCCATGAGTCGACCGCGCTTTTCTCGATGGGTTTGGCCGAGGCGATCTCCCTAACTATTCTAAGGAATTGATTTATCATGTTCTTCATCTCTATCGCGTTCCTCTCCCTCCAATCTGGGTCGTCGAGGTCTTCGGCGGCTAGGAGTAGGGTTGCCCTCGTCACATCCGCCCCGTATCTCCTTATCGCCTCCTTTAATGGGATGAAGTTCCCCTTGCTCTTAGACATCTTCTCACCCTCGATGTTCACCATTCCATTAACCCCTATACCCCTCGGCCAGAGCTTCTCATCGAAGATGGCGACGTGGTTGAATATGTAGAAGGTTAGGTGGTTTGGGACTAGCTCCTTCGCCGAGATCCTCATATCGACCGGATACCAGTATAGGAACTCCTCCCTCATCTTCCTCAATAGATCCGCATCGACTCCAACCTTCCTCGCTATCTCCTCCACATCACCTAACCCTAGGAAGACATAGTTCAAGACATCTAGGGTTAATTGTTCTGGCTTGATGAGGTTTAGGTTCGGATATTTGCTTATCGTGTATAGGGCTGGGTAGAGGGTTGAGTCGCTCAGGGTCTCGACGATCCACTCAGGATCCCATGGAAGCTTAGTCCCCAATCCCGTCTTCCTCGTGCACGCCCAATCTCTTAGCCAGTCGACCACGTTTAGGAACCACTGTCTCACCTCCTCCGGATAGATCTCCATCCTCATCAGATGCTTCTTCACCTTCTCCTTCCACTCTGGATCTGAGTATCTTAGAAACCATTGATTCTCGACTATCTTGACCACGTTCTCGGTTCCACATCTACATATAACCTTCTCCGGGAGTTCCCACATGGTATCTCCCAATCCAAGCTCTATCAGCTTAGCCTTCACCGAGTCTCTGGCCTCATTCACGCCCATCCCAGAATATTCTCCACAGTTCTCTTTCATGACCCCCTCATGGAACTCTTTGGAGTATATGGTCTTGGTCGCCTCCTCAAGCCTCGGATCGGTATCGGTCTTTATCCCAAGCCTCTCAACCTCCTCAACCGCCGGATAATCGCCATAGCCCGGAACCCTGATTATCGAGATGGGCTCGATCTTCTCGACGATCTCCTTCAATCCATACCTCCTCAACCTCTCCTCGTTGGATCTCAACGCGATGACCCCGGCGTAATCGTATGGAGCGTGGGCTGGAACGCTGTAAACGACACCGGTTCCAAAGTTTGGGTCGACTAGATCTGCTGGAAGTATTGGGACAGGCTTCCCTATTAGCGGAGCCTCCGCATACTTCCCGATGAGATCATCAGGTCTTACAGATTCCAAGATCTTCACCTTCCTCTGCTCCATCAGCTTCTCAGCAGCCCTCTTCGAGACGATATACTTCCTCCCATCTACCTCCGCCAACACATACTCATGATTAGGGTTTATCCAGATGTTTGTCACGCCGAAGATGGTCTCGGGTCTAAGGGTTGCGGCGGCCAAGTATGCGTCCCCAAACTTGAAGAGAACAAGCACGAACTCCTCCGGCGATACCCCCTCCCCAACGAGCCTATCATGGTCTCCAGTCGCACTCTTACATCTTGGACACCAGACTACTGGATGCCTGCCAATGGCCACGTATCCACGCTTCTTCAGAGTTATGAACTGCCATTGGATGAACTTGCTATAGTATGGATGCAGGTCTGTTGTGTAGAATTCCCTCCTCCAGTCCACCGAGAACCCCATGGCGTCGACCACAATCCTATTCTCCTCCGTGTAGTATCTCGTGACGAAGGCTGGGTCTGTGAACTTCTCCAAGAGCTCCTCTGGAACACCATCTATCTCGATAAGCATCCTCCTGATCGACTCGTCTCCGCGCTTCAATCTCTCAGAGGTTCCGGCCACGGCCTCCCCAGTCCAGTGCCAAGCCCATGGGAATAGCACGTTATAGCCTTGCATCCGCTTAAACCTCGCGTAGGCATCTCCTCTCGTGTAGGTGAATCCGTGGCCTAGGTGGAGTGGGCCATTCTGATATGAGTAGGGGACGCAGATGAAGTATTTCGGCCTAGATGGATCTGGATCCGCCTCGAAGATCCTCGCCTCCCTCCACCTCTTAACCCACTTCTCCTCGTAGTCTATCGGAGACCTTATCTCCATTCAGCCCATCACCCAAAGCGCTCAAGCCAAATGATTCGACGGCCATATTTAAGCAAAAGCAAGACTATAATTTACCGACAATAAACTTTAGCCTAGGAAAGGGGCCCGTGGCCTAGTATGGATAAGGCGCCGGCCTTCGGAGCCGGAGAACCCGGGTTCAAATCCCGGCGGGCCCGCACTATAATGTTTGTGTTGTGGGAAATGAATGTAGAGGTTTATGAGTATGGAATTATGATTGCTTCTAAAACTCTTGTCACCTGTCTTGAGGACTCTAATTCTATGAATTGCAACCCTATAGTATTGGAGAGAGGTAAGAACCCGGCAATCATAATTTTATATGTGTGACAATTCTATGACAATTCAAGGCTCTCCTTCATTTTTAAACCAGGCTACTGTTATATTTACAAGGTTTTTTATGAAGACTTCCTCACTTATGTCTTTAGGTTTTCTGAGTATATAGCACATTAATCCCCCGAAGAATGCTCTTAGAGCGACTTTTCCCTCAATCGAAGACTTACCAAATACCTTCTCCGCTACTTTACTGAGTTTTTCTTCACATAAACTGTTTATTTCTTTAGCTATTTCTTCATATAGTGTTTCTAAAGCCATTGTGTGTAAAAAGAGCCTGCGTTGGACTTGATCCCTGTATTTTTCCATATAGCTTTTCCCAATGCACTCAAGTAGTTTTTCACCACTCAATCCCGATTCCAGGCACGAATCAATAATTTCTAGTGGGAGACTCCGTTTAGCAACTTCTATAATCAATTCTCGTTTGCTCCTAAAATACCAGAAGACTAGACCCTTAGAAGTCCCAGCTTCCTCGGCTATGAGATGTACTGGTGCCTTGAAAAAGCCATGCCTTGAGAAGACTTTCATCGCCGCTAATATTATTCTCTCCTTGATAATCTCCTTATCTTTAATCATTGCTGGTTACCCGGCTCACCAAGTATTCTTTTTACAGTATGTGCCATTGAAATATATAGCGTCGCTACTAAAGGTTGTATGGCAGGAATTAATGCTGCTGGAACGGCAGCAGTTGGACCTATAGCTAGAACAGCCATAGTTGCCGCAACGCTTTCATTCTTGGTTAGCGAAATAAACGCCACTGCCATGTGTTCTCTATACGCTATATTCAATACCTTACTAGCAATTATGACAGATAATATAACTGTCGTATAAATTACCAATTGTGCAGTGATGATATATAATGCTAGACTCGGGTTTGATATGAGTAATCCAGCTTTGTTAGCTATTAGAACCCCTATCAATGCGAACATAAAAGTTATCGTCCATATAGATAGATAAGGCTTTATTTTCTTCATCATTTTATTCTCTAAGCATTCCCTAGCTCCTCTATCTTTAGCGCCTGCTACGTTTTTCCCTGTACATTCAAGACTTCCTTTAGAAGCTCGCGCCAGCTTTTCAGCCCTTCTCGTTATGAAGCAGTATCTTATTATTTGTCCGAGAATTAATGGGAGTAGAAGAGCTATTACAACTGATTCCGCTAGAACAATTATTGGCAGATTCATGTGAACACTTTGTGCGTATAAAGCTACATAGGTTGGTGCAGCAAATAACGCTATGAGTATACTCAGAATAACTAGAACCGTTGCAAGCTCTATATTACCGCCAGCAAGCATAACATAAGCTACTGAAGCGCTTGACGCAGGTACTGAATTAGCAGCAATATACCCTATACCAATGACGACCTTATTACCTATATGGCTTGCAAATAGTATTGCGAGCAATGGCGTAATAATGAATATTATAACCATCGCGACGATTACTTCCTTTAGCTTTGATCGCAGCTCTTTACCCATCTTCTCGGATCGCAATTGTATCATCGATGGGAGAAGCGTCCCTATAGCGAGAGAAAGTATTACATTCTTGATCGTTTCTTTATGAGCCTTGAAATAACCTGCATTGTAGTACCCGATTGGGAGAGCAATCAGGATTATAAGTATTACGTAGACTATTAGATATTTCTTTAGATGATCAGCTATTCTTGCCGCATTCACCATGCTTGACCACCGAGTCAACAACGGTCGGAAGTACCTTATAAACTTACCGGTTAGTCAATCCGACCAGTCAATCAACACCTTTGGAGCCGGAGGTCGTGTGTTCAAATCCTACTGGGCCCGCTTCATCCCCCTTCCAGGTTTTTGAGTCAATAGCTGGCTTGGTAAATGATGTTGCTTATTTCTCCCATCCTAGAATGTTTGGGGGACGAAGGATTTACTTGTGTGGGATGAGGCAGATGAATCTAAGTTTCTCCCTCCCCACATTTATGAAGCTATGCTTTAGGTTTGGCGGGACATATATCGCGTATCCCGGGCCGATTATCCTTTCATCCTCTCCAGCGATGAGCTTACACCTGCCCTCTAGGATGAATACCTCATGCTCCCATGGATGGCTGTGTAGAGGCGTCTTCCCGCCGGGATCTATCTCGAAGAGCCTCATTGAGAAGTTCGGCGCCCCATCATCCCTCGATATAAGCCACCTTATCCAAGCTTTCTCCGCTCCCTCCTCTCTTACCTTCAATGCCTCTGTCTCCGATATATGGACCACCTTATATTTGGATTCATTCATCATTATATAATCCCGCGGTGTCCAAGATAAAAATATCACAGCTGGATCGGAATTAGGCCAAACTCTATAAATCTATTGAGGAAAATATAATACCGGTTCTCCTCCATAAGCTTTGTCAGCTCCCATCTCTTTTAAAGTTTGCTTGAAAGCGTTCCTCAGGGACAGTTTCTCCGAATACATTTTCTTTAGAAATTCTATTGTGAACGCATCCACATAGTGCGGCGAGATCTCTCCTTTAAATCCTAGATATGCTTCAGCTCCCCTTGAGAAGAACGCGTCAGCCATGGCACGATCATTTCCTGTGAAGCATGACATAGCTATAATCAGGGCTCCGGCGAAACTGCCTTTCAACTTATCAGATATGTAATGTGGTGGAGCTACGCAGTAGGTATTGTTTGAGAGAAAGAGTCTTCCAAGAAGAGGGTATCCTGATTCAACTTCATCTTTATGCGACTCAGGTGACATCTTTCTATGAACACTCCTCCTATAAGCAATCCTATCGGTTGCCTAATTCTACCCCCCATGAACCCTGAAAATCACTAAAGAGTACTTTTCAAGGGGAGATTGTTTAATAAACTTAGATTGACGTTCTCAAAGCTGTAAATATCCACTATGAATCCGGGTTTTCTAGAATTCTTCTTGCAGAGTCTATGAATGTCTTATTTGGAAAGTCCGCGCCAAGTCCATCTAATATAGCTGCCTTACTGTTAACAGAGTTTTCCACATAAGCTCTATGAAAATTTTGGTAAGCTAGCAATACGCCAGTCACCATTGACAGTAAAGTTAAACAGATCAGAACCCATGTACGAGTCTTCTTAGTTTTCCGCCTCTTTCTTTGCTTTTTTAGAAGTCCTTTTCAAATCTGCGCATCGCCTCCTATGGAAAAGAAGAGAACATGCTTAAACGGTTTATTTTTAAGACTTATATAAGAGTTTTCTCGAAAAAAGCTTATGGGTAATGGTCGGTCAAAATCTTGGAGCCATTACTTGTATACCCTGATAATCATCTTATTAATATTATCAGGGTATGTAATGCTCTCAGCAGTTCAGGCAAATTCTGGATCACAACTTCAATACAAAATAATCTCTGATCCTAATTCGATTCGTGTATATGATACTGATTTAAGCGGCTTTATGAAAAGAAGGGCGATCAATATAGATAATCCTGGACCAGCTTTAACGGACTATCAGGTCTTAATTAAAGTGAACTATGATTCAGACATGCAACCCGATTTCGATGATCTAAGGTTCACGGACTCAGATGGAGTTACGGAACTAAGTTACTGGATTATGGAGAAAATAGATTCTGATACAGCATATGTATGGGTTAAGATCCCCTTAATTCCTAGCTTAAGTAGCAAAATAATATACATGTATTATGGAAATCCATCAGCGAGTTCAACGAGTAATGGGGAGGAGACTTTTGATTTCTTTGATGACTTTGGAGCTGACGACGCATTAAATACAGATAAATGGGATGAAGTCCAAACAAATGCGATAATAGATTGGTCTTCAAATGAATATGTAGAGGTCTCAGGTTCGGGAGGACAAGACTGGATAATTAGAACAAAGCAAAATAACTCTGTTGATTTTATAGCTGAATTCAAACTAGATATAGTTTCATTTAACGGAAGCTCAAGGAAATTTATCTTTCAAGTTTACGATGAAGGAAATAATGTGGTTGATTATCCGATTAACTGGGGCAAGTACTACGGAGGAAATGGCCCAGATGGGGACCTTTCAACTGGGGTTAGATGGTTTAAGGTTATCTTGAAGTCGGATGGATGGAGTGTTTATTCGAGGACTTCTCTCGACTCATCATGGTCTCCATGGAGAAGTGGTAGTTGGAGCGAAGACTTCCTTAAACCTGCTCTCCGACACTTTACCGGATCGCCAAGTATTTCAGGCAGTCTTACGGAAAGGTGGTATTATTATTTCCATCGTAAGTATGCGGCGGTGGAGCCGACGACCTCGATAGGCATCGAAGAGACGTATACCGGGGTCGGTGAGACCGAAGTTGATGAGAAAGATACAGCTGATACAAAGGTGATAATTACAGCTCAAGAGCCTGGATTCACCACGATAACTAAGTTATCTAGCAATCCCAATGGCCCTATACCCTCCAGACTTATCCCACTTAAGTACATAAGAATCCAAACAACGGCCTCCATCTCTAAGGCCGTGATCAGAATATATTATACAGATGAAGAGGTGTCGACGGCGGGCATACATCCTAAGACTCTTCGAATATATCACGCAGTCCAAGACCTATATTGGGAGCCTCTTCGAACAACTTTCGGCAAAGACGCCGATGGGAAGTATTGCCAGGCTGAAGTAACCAGTTTATCAGATTTTTCTCTCATGGGTAGCTCGGCAGCCCCGGTTGGAGGTGAAACGTATTCAGAGGCCCCCTTGGCTCTGACTTGGATAATAATCCAGAAAAACCTTGGCTTTATAGCTCTAGTAGCGTTAAGTGTTGCTATGGTAATTGTACTACTTAGGAGACTCTAACCTGATAAAAGAGGGTTAGCTGGCTAGGAAGATCCAGCCCGCGTCCCCCCAGAACCGTGAGATAAAAATTCCTCAGCTATCCCATCCTTTCCCATGAGTAATGGTTTTAGCCAGCCTGACTTCACTTCAAATTATGAGTTTCAGGGTTTTTAACGAACTTTATCTGAGATATGATGAATGGTATGAGAGGAATTATATGATCTTCGAATGCGAGCTCAATGCTCTAAAGATGCTGAAGCTGGGTGGAAGGGGTTTAGATCTAGGGGTTGGGACTGGTGTCTTCGCGAGTAGGATTGGAGTGGAGTTTGGAGTTGATCCAGCCCTGAACCCGCTCAAGCTCGCCAGGGATAGAGGTGTCGAGGTGGCTCAAGCGATGGGGGAGTATCTGCCATTTCGAGATAAGTGCTTTGACTACATATTGATCGCTTTAAGCCTATGCTTCTTCGATAATCCGATGAGTATCTTGAGGGAGGCGAGGAGGTGTTTGAAGGATTCTGGGAGGATCGCGATATGCGTAATCTTGAAGGACTCCAGCTGGGGAAGATATTATGAGATGCTTAAGGAGAGGGGACACGACTTCTACCGCCACGCCAACTTCTACACACTCGACGAGATTAAGGAGATGTTAAACTCGATTAATTTATCCATCGAGAAGATTTATGCAACCCTCAGCTACACCCCCGAGGATGAGCCCATAATAGAGGAGCCGTCTGAGGAGATCGATGGGAGGTCATTTGTATGTCTATCAGCGATACCGGAGTCTCGTCCCGAGGGTTAGATGTAGTCTTCAAGATGGGAATACTTTCTCCCCAACAATCTATTATACTCCTCCTCCGACACGATCCTCCCATAGACTCCATCATATCCGGGGATTATCCTCAATCTCCCAGTTCTCATTTTGATGATTAGATCCGCGACCTTTGGGTTCGAGACCCTAGCTATTTCCTTCGGATCCGCCTCTAAGAGAACCTTGAACTCGGTTCCAAACCTGTTCACCAGTCCCTCGTAGATGTTCCAGATCTTCTTCGAGTTCAGCCTCGCCTCACCTCCGCCTCCCAGCCCTAGGCTATGAGCTATTATCTCCTGAAGCGGTATTAGGTGGATGAAGTCCTTTGCATTACTCGGCCTATATCCTCTAGGCTTGTCCGCGAGCTCCTCAACTCTATCGTCAACCCCCTTCGTCAAGGTTCTCCCACAGACCGGGCACTTATAGTTCAGCTTTCTGGCCTCTTCAGGTGGGATTGGGCCGAAGTTGCAGTTTCTATGACCCGACCAATGATATTTTCCATAGGCTGGCGGGACCTCTATCGTCATCAAGACCTTGCTCTCTTGATCTCCCCAGACTATCGCCTCATACAACTCCATGTAGTTGGGCTTTCTGAGGTCGAAGATCACGGCCTCCCTCCCAAGCCTATAAGGATATGGGCTATGCGAATCCGACGAGCTTAGAATGGTTAGATTGTTTAGCCAGCTAACCCTCCAATTCATCGGCGGATCGCTGCTAAGACCGGTCTCGATAGCATAGATGTGCTTGGCCTGATCCTCATAGCATTCCTCCAAGCTATCGACGCCTCCCCTCGCTCCGAGCATGCTCCACCAAGGGGTCCAGATGTGGGCTGGGAATATCAGGTTCCTCCAATCGAATTCTATCACGATCTCGACGAGCTCGGATGGCCTCATATTTAGAACAGGTCTACCATCGGCTGAGACGTTCCCAAACCTGCTGAGCATATCTGAGAGCTGTTCCGCGACCTCTAGGCTCGGCATCAAGATTACATGATGAATTCTCCTAGCCTTACCCATATATTGGTGAACGGTTGCGACCTCGGTTTGAGCCACGAAGTAAACCTCTTCACCCATCTTGGGCTTATAGAATCCCGTCTCATCAATGGGCTCCAGATCCCTCTTAAGCTCCTTAAGCCAGCTTGGGTGGAGGGCGTCTCCCGTTCCAAGGAGGTTTAATCCCTTGAGCTGGGCGAAGCTCGTGATCTCAGCTATATTCATCCTCTGCGAGGTTGCTCCAGAATACTTGCTATGTATGTGTAGGTCTGCGATTATCCTCAATCCTCTCTCATCTCCTTAGATCTCCCAGCTCCACCTAACAACCTTCGCGAGCCTATATGCCGCTCTAGAGATTAGGGCTGGATCCATGTTCCTCCACTCGACTATTTTCTCCTCCACACTTTTCTCAAGAACCTTGAATCCCTCGGAGCTTAGCTTAAACTCTATCGTGGATGCTATCTCCTCGACCTCCTCCATGCTCCTAACCCTCTTAACCCCCTTCTCGGTTATAGCCCCGAACATGAACTGCAGCTCAACTATTCTGTCTCCAATCTTTTTACGTAAGACTCTCGATGGTAGATACTCTCTCTCGATCTCCTTGATGATCATCTGGAGCTTGGCTAAATCATCGGCCTCAACCCTGAATCTCGCGGATGGGAGCTTTTCATGGACGACGAAGTATCCTAGATAGATTTGGAGGCCTCCCTCGAACTCCGGCCCCCTCCTCGATATCCCATAAATCAATAGCTCTTGGCCCTCTCTTAGGAGGAATCTCTGGCTTAGCTCCGCCGGTATGGTTATCACAAGGCTGTTCCCGCTCCTCCTTATCGCGCCTCTAAAGGTGACCGTATCTTCAACCCAGCTCATCTTACCCGAATCCTCTCCAAATCTTATTCGATAAAGACGCTTATTTAAGCTTGGATTCCTCGATTCATGGGGTAAGCTTTTAAAACTAGGAGTTAGGAGATTTTCGGAGAGGGCCGAACCTTGCTCCTAGCGTCGATCGACGCTCGATCTGAGGATGAATTACTCTGGCTTCTCAGATACAAGACTAGGAGGAGGATCATCTTGGCCATAGGAGATGCTGGGAAGATTAGCGCGACGGCTCTCAGAGATGGCTTGAAGATAAGCACAGGATCACTCTATTACAATCTTAGACAGCTTAGGAGGTTTGTGACCCAAGATAATGATAGAAACTATATGCTCACGGAGGAGGGTTTAAGGGTCTATAGGGCGTTGAAGGAGAAGGGCACGGTGTCATCATCCGATCTCATCGGCGAGAAGCCTCCAGGAAAATTCATGAAAGTTCTCCAAGGAATCTTCTTCCCCTTATGGCTTTATAGCCCGCTCTATGAGCGAGTTGGGGTCACGATAATCCTCCCAGCCCTCTCCTTCATCCTCTCCTCAACCCTCCTAATCTACAGTAGGCATAGGACATTTCTCCTACACTTCTATGAGACGGCTCCGAATCCATTGGAGATAATTGGATCCTACCTCCTAAACGTATTCATCCTATATGGCTTAATCACGATCCTGTCAATATTGCTTTCAGGAACCTTGTTTCGGAGATCTGAGGGAGAGTCGTTGGCCGACAGGGTGAGGCTGATTGCGTTGGCGTCGATCCAAGATGAGTTGAAGTTTCTTCTCTCACTCTTCGTCGCCCTCTTACCCCTAATGTTCTATCCAGCGATACTCTCAGTCGATAAGCTCTTCCACCTCTCCATAATCCCGCCCAAGGGGACGCCATTATACTATCAAGTTAGAGATGCCCTCCTGATAATCGCTCAAGGAATAAGCTTACCATTCCTGACGGCTTTAACCGCCTATGGCAGGAGGCTCAGCGGAACCGTGGCAGCCCTAGTCACGCTCATAGTATTCTTCATATCATACATCTTCTATCAGATGTTGACTATCGGGGCGCTCACCTAACGGTCATCTCGACCGAAACATCTTCGGGGATTTGAATCCTCATTATCTGCCTCATAACCCTTTGATCGGTTATCTGGAGATCTATCAGCCTCCTATGGATTCTGAGCTCATGCTTCCTCCAAGTGTGGGTTCCCTCCCCGCATGGAGACTTCCTTACAGGGACTATAAGCCTCCTCCTAGGGAGGGGTATGGGCCCCGAGATCTTCGTCCCAGTCTTCAACGCTATCTCCTTTATCTCGGAGCACACTCTCTCGATCTTCTCCAAGTCCGTGCTCGTGAGCTTTATCCTGACATTCGTCGGCATCCCGATCCCTAAGTGAGGTTTTGAGAGTTCTATTAAACGATTTAGCCCTTGGGGGACACGGTCTTCAGCTCCCCGAGAGGTTGCGTTGAAGCCTCTATATATCGCGCCGATCTATAGGTGTGGGCTTGCTTAGGATAGCCCTAGACCTTGACGGGGTCTTGGCCGATACGATGAGGCTATGGATAAGGCTCTGGAGGCGTAGAACCGGCCAGATAATAGAGTTCGAGGACTTAGATGAATGGGATTTCTGGAAGAAGCTTGGGATAAGCGAGGGGGAGTTTATGGATGTGATGAACGATGCGTGGAGGCTTTGGAAGATCATGCCGCCGACCGAGGACTCACTCTCAGAGAAGGTGAGGGAGATTAAGAGGTTTGGAAGGGTCGACATAGTCACTGCGAGACCTAGGGTGACTGAGAGATACGTCTTGAACTGGCTGAGGCTTCACAAGATCCCATATGATGAATATGTTTGGATTAGGAGTTGCAGGGAGAAGCCGAGACTAGACTATGATGTCTATATCGATGACTCCCCGCTGATAGTCGATGGATGTATGAGGAGAGGGAGGCTACTCATACTCTATGATAGGCCGTGGAATAGGAGGGTTCAGGAGAACATCCACGTCAGGAGGATAAAGTCGCTTAGCCAGGTCTCAGAGATCTTGAGGAGGCTTAGGTGATGAGGGTAAACTATCTCAGTAAGAGAGAGACTTCGATGCTGGTCGAGAGGATAAGATCACTGTATTGGGGTGAGGTGTTGAGGGGGAAGATAAGGAATGCGATGGAGATAAGGGAGGATGGGATAAAGCTCTATAGGATCGGCGAGCTCATAGTCGGGGAGATCGACGAGAAGCTCTACCCAGTGATCCACGAGAGGAATCTAGAGGCATTGGACAGGCTACCCTCGATGATAGTGGATATGGGAGCTGTTCCACACATAGTCAATGGAGCGGATGTGATGAGGCCGGGGGTCAAAGATTTTAGAGGAGAATTTAATGAAGGTGATTTCGTGGTCGTCAGGGATGAGAGGAATCTGAGGCCGTTGGCCGTGGCCATCGCTTTGGTGGGGCTTGAGGAGTGTAGGGCCATGAAGAGGGGGAAGGTGGCGAAGAACATCCACCATGTAAATGATAGGATCTGGAAGCTCATGAGGAAGATAAGGCATATACTTGAACGAGAGCTTTAACCTCTAATCTTTAAGAAGAATAGAACTCCGACCAGGTTTATTAGAGAACCTATCCAGAAGATCCCCAAAACCCCCACATAGTTGTAGAGGAATCCCGCGATCATGGGACCTGGGATGCTAGTTATACTCGTTATGAGATCCAGTGATGCTATTGTGGTCCCAACCCCTCTCCCATCCGCTATCTCTGCCAAGATCTTCCTCCTAGCAGGCATATCCATAGAGCTCACGATGCCCATGAAAATTGCCGAGATCATTATTATCGCGGGGTTCCATGAATATGCGTAGAACATCCATGAAGCGAAGGATGTTATAAGATGCCATGTCAAAATCCACCTCCCCCCAATTCTATCCGTTAAAAGACCCCAAGGAACTGTGGTGAAGACCATTGATAGAGTCCAAGCAGAGTTAACAACCCCTATCCCATAGTCGCTTAATCCTAGATCACTTGCGTGGACGGAGATGAAGGGGAAGAGTATGTTGAAGCCTATGGTGTGGAATATCAAGCCAATCGATAGAGATCTGAAGCTCTCATTCCCCGCTAAAAGGCTCTTCACACTCAAGGAGCCTCTTGAAGAGTCGGTTGAATGTCGATCGCCTTTGAGTAGGATTGTCGGAATGATCGCCGAGAAAGATATCATGGATGATAGGAGGAATAGCGTGGTGCTTCCAAACATCTCCTTAACCGATCCGCCTATAAAAGATCCTATCACCTCTCCGAGCAATCCTCCGGATAAGGCTATCCCGTAGACGACTCCCGTCCTCTTAACACCTCCCTTCTCAACCGTATAAGCCGTAACCGAGACTATGAATGATCCATAACCCGCTCCGGAGATTAGGCACGCTATTGAGAGGATTATTGGATCTCTCGTATAGGCCATTATCGTCGCGGAAACCCCCATCAATATCAACCCGAGGGCCATGATCTTTCTCCTACCGAATTTATCAGAGAGTCTCCCAGCTGGGAGGACGACGAAGGCATAGGATAGATTGTATAGGGTCATTATGGCTCCGAGAACCTCGCCGCTGAGCATGAGATCCTTAATGAGATATTTTCCAAATAGGGGGTACCAGAGCCATGTGCTACATCCGGCTAGGAGATATGCGAGGGTTGAGAAGCCCGCGGCCGATAGGGCGCTGGTAAATCTCTCTGTGCTCAAGTTCAGCCTATTGAGACCGCTAAGGAGGGTAGAATTTGAGGATGACGAGCCCTTATCCAGTCAATACTATCGGCCTACGCTCGACTAATGCTTGGACGAGTTTCCTCCTACCGCTGTCCAAGGCCCTCCAAAGCGTTCCACGCGAGATCTTCATGAGCTTGGCCGCCTCCTCCTGAGTCCTCCCCTCGAGATAGACCAGCCTCAAGGCCTCAAACTCATCCGGTCTAAGATAGATTGGCGGGGATGGGAGCGGGTTTCCCAAGTCGTCTAATGGGGCGAAGAAGAGCCTCCCCAACCCCACTCGGATAAATCTATCTTTTGGGGGTCTGCCTCTTCCATGAACTCTCCAACGCCACCTCGGCATCCAAGATAAGGTTTCCTACTTGGAGCTTATAAAGTGAGTGATACTAATGTGCAATCGCACAAAACTTAAAGCCACCCTCAACTCCCTAAACTTGGTGAGTAACCGTGGGGTATCCATACTATCCATATAGAAGGTATTGGAGATACCCATTCTACCCCATGCCATTCTATCCGCCCTTCATGCCGCCATATCCGCCGAGCCCAGAGGATGAGCTCAGGATGCTTGAAGACTATAAGCGTGAGCTCGAGGCCGAGCTTAGGGATCTTGAGGAGGAGCTTAAGAGCGTCGATGCTAGGATCAAGGAGCTTAAGAAGACTCTTGGCCGAGAGGGTAAAGGTTAAATTTTGAGCAATGACACAAAAATGGTGAGGGAAGATGGGTTGGGGATGGAGAGGTAGAGGTTGGGGATGGTGGTCGCCCTGGCCTGGAAGAGGCCCCTTCAGCTACCTACCGCCATGGCTTAGACCAGGCTGGATCTTTGGGAGAGGAGCATGCTGGTGGCTCCTCGGCTGGCCATGGGGGCTAAGATGGTGGCTACCATGGATCTATGGATACTATCCTTGGTATAGCTACTGGTGGCCATACCCGTGGACAGCCTACTACTATTATCCATGGACGATGTATGGCTACTGGCCATACACTTATCTATGGCCGTACTACTGATTCTGAGGTGCAGCAGGATTGTGGTGGGGCTATCCAGGCTATAGGAGGACGCCGCCCCCAGCTCAACCTCTATCGCCTGAAGAGGAGTTGGATTGGCTTGAATCCTATAAAAGTGGGCTAGAAGATGAGATAAACCGCGTTAAGGAGGAGATTAAGAGGGTTGAGGAGGAGATCGAGAGGTTGAGGAAGGAGATAGAGTCCGCGCCCCCAGAGATCCAGCAACCCTCAGCAACCTATCCGCCAGCCTACCAGCCGACCCCAATGCCCGGATATGGAATGGGATATCAGCCAGCCTATATGCCTGGCCCAGGCTATGGCATGGGCTGGGGTCGTGG
>JAGGTD010000075.1 GCA_021163925.1 Nitrososphaerota archaeon | reverse complement strand
CTCCTATACGGGAATATCACCGCAAAAGCCGCCATCACCCCATAAATCGCCCCAGCCCTACTAGCCATAACCTTAATGGCCGTTCTCCAAACGGTTTACGCATTCTTCGACCCATTCTCCCAAGTCGCCTATGCCGCCCATGTAGGAGGATTCTTGGCGGGCTTATTGATGGCATTCCTGTTCAAGCCGTCCTTGAAGAGGATTCACTACTACATTTAGTCGCCCATCACGTGAACTATGAATCTCCTCCTCCTAGGGCCATCGAACTCCGCGAAGAATATGCTCTGCCAGGTTCCAGTCGCAAGCCTCCCATCTATGATTGGAATCGTTATTGATGGGGAGATCAGTATTGAGCGGAGATGGGCGTGAGCATTATCATCGACTTCATCATGTAGGTATCCAGCTCCCCTAGGAACCAATTTTGATAAAACGCTGTCCACGTCTCTCTTCAACCCACTCTCATCCTCATTCACATATATTCCAGCAGTTGTGTGGGGAACGAATATGGTGGCGAGCCCATTCTTCACCCCACTCTCGTCGACGACCTGCCTAACATGGCCCGTGATGTTCCTCAAATCCACGCTCGACTTAGTCTCGACGCTTAGGATCTTAAAGTAGGTCTTCATGGAGGATCAATCGATCTCCCTAGATAAAAACCTCTCCTAACGGGTAAAGTTTAATCTCGAATGATATGTTAAGGCTATGGGATGCTGGTCGATGCTCATTGCCATGCCCATGCATTCTCCGATGCGGAGCTAAGGGAGTTCTCGGAAATCAGGATCATAGCTGTGTCGGAGGATCTTGAGAGCGGTAGGAGGACGATCGGCCTCTCAAAGAGGTTCAATAACATAATACCATTCGTCGGAATCCATCCATGGAATCTTGAGTCTATATCGGAGAAAGAGCTTGAAGAGGTCTTGGAAATTCTTAGGCTGAGTGGGGCGATGGGCATAGGGGAGGTTGGAGTCGATGGAAGGATTAAGAGAAGTATTCGGAGACAGGTTGAGGTCTTCAAGCTATTCTGCGAGATCTCGGCGGAGCTGGATCTACCCATGAACGTCCATGCATTGGATGCTTGGGATCAAGTTTTCGAGATCATGCTTAAGATGGATGTTAGGAGGGCGCTATTCCACTGGTATACTGGCCCGATAAAACTTCTGAGAGATATAGGTGAGGCAGGATACTATATCTCGATAAATCCGGCTGTGAGGGTTCAGCCGAAACATAGGAAGGTTCTCGAGAATGCTGAGTTGGACATGATCATAACCGAGAGTGACGGTCCATACAACTATAGGGGATTGAGGTTGAAGCCGACGATGATCAGCGACCTAATGGAGTTTATCTCAAATGTTAAGGGGATAGATAAAGCCTCTTTAGAGAAGATCATCGAGAGGAATTTTGAGAGGCTTCTCGGCTAAGCTTACGCTTCAATATCTTATGTAAGACCTTAACCTCTCCATCGAAGTCGATTCTACCATGATCGAGGAGGCTCCCGCTGAAGGTCTTTGGAATATGTAGAAGTTCATGGATTATTATCTCATCCTTTTCATCATCTGGAAGCTTATCGAACTTCTCGGCGATGAACTCTATGACATAATGTGGCTTCATCCCAACACCCGTTAGGAATGCTTTAGATATGCCGTGAATTCTCGCGATAGTCCTCGGGGCATTCGTCCCATAGCTTCTAACACACTTAACTCTATCCGGGTCTATATGTGAGAGGTCGAGGAGCTCCACAATCCGCTTAACCCTCTCATCTAAGTCGGGAGCTTGAACATATCTAATCCTCATCTTAACATCTAATCTAAATTCAGGAAATATTTTAAGATTTATCAATCAAACTCTTTCACATAATCCTCCAACAATCCCTTTACATATTCATTTATCTTCTTTTCATTTCCTATAATCTTATTCAGAATTCTCTTGGCGTTTGTGAAAATTCTATATTCTCTTTCCGAGATTAACTCCAGTATCCTTAACCCTCCCTCACTTTCAGAGAATATGCAGTAGACTTTTGATGGAACCTTGTCGGGGAGCCTCGATACTAGGTAATCATCGAGGATTGGGATGCTGAAGAATTTGTCATCCATCCTCCCACTCATTACGGTAAATGTCTCCCTCGTAATTTCATCGATTATCGTCGGAGCTATTCTCAACTCGGGTAGGCCACTTTTTCTTGAGAGGCGATCTACTAGAAGCCTATCCCCAGTATCGACTACTGTGATGTCTGCGGGTGTTCCAAGCTTAAGCCATGGCGGGAGTTCTCTAATGTATGCCGTTATCCTCTCCCCTCCAAGCGTAACTATTCTCAGCCTATATTCGATTAACCCTCTCCGAGTTCTAGGCTCGATTAGAGTTATGTATCCCGTGACCTTCCTCTCTTCCAACCTAAATCGACCCTCATCTCGGCCGATAATTAATCTTTATTCTTCACATCAAGTTCACCATATACTTCTTAATCAATTCTCCGAGTTCTCCAATATCTTGAATGAGGAATGCGAATGGATTTTCGGGGAGGGTTGGCGAGACGTAGAGTAGGAGGGCTTGCTTAAAGTCTAAGACCAGTCCATTGAGCGGTATCAGGGAGTCGAGGATCCTCGCGTTAAATTCCTTTACGATCTCCGCCACATTTTCTTTGGGCATGGATGTCGTGAGGATCCTCGCATCGATTATCAGGTAGATGTCTATGCCGTTGGCCTTCACCTCCCTTAACTTATTTAAGATGTTTTCAAGGACATCATGTGGGAGATATATTATTCTGACTAAGATGCTCTCCTCGGCCTCATCTATCAGCCTAAGGGCGGTTCCATATGCTCGTATCCCTCTGAAGAGCCAAACATGATATCTCTGCGGTGGGGAGTTTCTTAGATAAAGTTGTTCGAGATGGTTTAGAGCATCTTCAAGATCCTTGATGATCGAGTCTTTCAAGGGTCTTAGCGTATGGCTTGGTGGGAGGGCTATGTAGATCGTCGGCCTAGTCCCCTTAAGCCCTTGGATGAAGCCCCTAGACTCAAGCTTCGATAGGATGTCATAGATCCTAGTTCTCGGAACCCCCGATCTCCTAGAGATCTCTAGAGCGTCGGCCTCTCCATGCTCTAATAAGGCTATATACGCCTTGGACTCATACTCCGTTAATCCAAGCCTCTTTAGGGAGTTTATGATCCTCGCCGATTCCATCTTCTCGTGAATAATACTCCTCCAGTTACAAAAAACTTTTATGGTCGCCCCTAGAGCTAGCGATGGTGGCGGAGATGGAGGTTCCAGCGATAAAGTTTGAGAATGTCTGGAAGATCTACAAGCTTGGTACCGTTGAGGTCGCCGCCCTCCGAGGTCTAAGCATTGAGATTAAGCGGGGAGAGCATCTGGCCATAATGGGGCCCTCTGGAAGCGGTAAATCCACCTTCCTCCACCTAGCCGGAGCCCTAGATAGGCCTACGAGGGGCAGGGTGTTGATCGAGGGGAGAGATCCGAGCAAGCTAAATGATGATGAGCTCAGCAAGCTTAGGAATAGATATATTGGATTCGTCTTCCAGACCTTCAACCTAATACCTAGACTCACGGCGCTGGAGAACGTCATGCTACCCCTAGTCGTGAGAGGAGTGGATGGATCTGAGAGAAGGAGAAGGGCCATCGAGGCACTCGAACAAGTCGGATTGAGAGATAGGATGAATCATAGGCCAACCGAGCTGAGCGGGGGAGAGCAGCAGAGGGTCGCTATAGCTAGGGCGATAGTGACGAGACCTAGGATAGTCTTGGCGGATGAGCCCACGGGAAACCTTGACTCAGTCTCGGCTAAGGAGATCGTTAAGGTCTTAAGCCGATTGAATAGAGAGCTTGGAATAACCGTGGTCATCGTGACCCATGACCCCGAAGTTGCCTCCGCCGCCCAAAGGGTGGTTAAGATTAGGGATGGTGTGATCTATGAGGAGAACTAGCATAATCATAATCCTATTCATCGGAATTTTGCTGACATCGATGCTCCAACCTCTTCAAGCCAAAGCGCCTGAGATCCTCTTCTCAGACGCATGGTTTGGAGACATAGATAGGAAGATTGAGGTCGCTCCAGGGGATCATGGGGTCCAGCTTGTCGTCAGGTTGATCAATGCTTGGAATAAGACCTTCAGATTCGCGGAGGGAAAACTGTATCTCCCTGATGGATTCAAGGACTCGGTGACGGGGAAATCCGTGACGAGATCTTATGCCGTGCAATCTCCTAGGGCTGGAAGCTACTTCTATCTAAAGTTCTTGGTGGATGTCGGGGAGGATGTTGAGATAGGAGAATACATGGCAAAGCTCTGGATAAGATACGTCTTCTGGGACGAGGAGAACGTGGAGCATGCATATCTCTACGTCAAGTTCAGGGTGACCGGTAGAAGCGATCTAAAGTTCTCGATAAGTCCTGAAGAGATCGAATCCGATGAGGTTGAAGATCTCACCCTAAAGATAGAGAACACGGGATCTGCAAGAGCGTCCTCAATAGTCTTGAGGATTGACAGCGTGACGAATGGGTTGGCGATAATCTCAGGTCAGGGAACCCACATAATCGGCGACCTCGAACCCGGAGAATCCAAAGAAGTCTCCTTGAAGGTGTTGGCTGAGAGATTCCTCGCAGATAAGCTTGGGAGCATGAGGATTTCATTCAGATACTTGGATTCATATGGTCAGATGGTTGAGGATGAGAGGATCCTATTTGTTAAGGTCTCGCCGCTTGGAGGGGTTGGAGTCGTCTTGGACGCATACTTGAAGAACGCCATCCTGAAGCCATCTAAGACAACAGACTTGACGGTAGCTGTCGTGAATCGGGGAACCGAGCTGGCTAAATCCGTCGACGTATCCATAAGCCTACCCGAGTCGGCCTATCCGCCAGTAACCTTGGTGGAAGGCTCCATGACGAATAAGCTTGGAGACTTGAAGCCCGGCGAGGAGAAGGAGCTTAAGCTCAAGGTATTCGTTAACCAGCTCGCGGCTGGAAAATCCTTCACGATCCCGGTAATCTTAAGCTATGCCGATGATGAGGGGAGACATGTTGTCAAGAGATTCATTACTATAACGGTTGTGGAGGAGAGTAGGAGGAAGAGGCTCAGCATCTATTGCGATGAATATGTCAGGGGAGGCTTGATAGAGGAGATCAAGGTTGGGGTAAAGAATATCGCTGGAGAGGATTTGAGAGATCTAACCCTAACCCTAACTCCAGAGGCGGGCTGGGTAACCCTACTAGGCCCGACCACATGGCATATAGACTCGATCAAGAACGGCGAGGAGAAGATCTTGAAGCTGAAGATGTATGTTCCATCTGAGACCTCGGCTGGATCGACGATAGGTGAACCATTCAATCTAAGGGTCGACGCGAGCTTCGAGGACTCCTCCGGACTAGTCAGGAACGAGGTTCATGAGCTTGGGATGTATGTTAGGGGGATAATAGATGTGAAGCTCCAGGACATATCCTTGGAGAGACTGGGGAAGGAGCTATTCTTGGTTGGGAGGCTTCTGAACGAGGGAACCGAGACAGCATCCTACACTAGGGTTAAGATAGTTGGAGGAGATCTAAAGTCGAGCATGGTCAGCTATCTAGGAGACCTCAATCCAAACGCCCCACTCCTCTTCAACATACCGATCGAGTATGTGACGCCGGCCAAGTCGAACACAAGCTACCATATCGTGTTAAACGTCACCTACATGGATTCGCTGAGGAACAAAGGGAGCACGATCTTAGAGGCATATGTGAAAATGCCGGCGGCTGAGTCTGAAGCCCATCGATCACCTCAATTGATCGGACTTAGGGAGATCTCGATAATAGCGGTGATCTCGATAGCGGTTATAGTCTCAGCAATCTATCTAGTGAGGAGGAGGGCGAGGGCTGGTGAAACCACTTGACCTATTCTCTTACGCCTTTAAGGGTTTGAAGGATAGGAGGGCTAGAAGCGCCCTAACCATACTCGGGGTTACGATTGGAATATTGGCGGTCGTCATGCTGATCTCAAACACCCAGGGATTCGATCACTTCCTAACAGATGTTCTATCAAGAATAGGCTCCAACAATATCTGGATAGTTCCAACGAAAAAATCTCTAAAGCTGACCGATACAGATGTGATGAGGCTTGCGAGGCTTCCCGGAGTTAAAGCCGCCTCGCCATTCTATCTCAAGAGAGTCTATTTCAGATCGGGTTCGATACAGGAATACGCAAACCTCATAGCCGTCGACCCCAGAGTGTTGAAGCTGATCTTACCGGATCTAGAGCTCGGAGAGGGAATGATGCTCCAGCCAAACGATCTCGGAACAGCCTCACTGGGATATAAGATAGCTCACCCACCGGAGGACCCAAATAAGAGGGTTAACCTCTACTCGTCGATAGCCGTCGATATTCGAGAGGGCTCGACGACGAAGAGCTATACATTCATGGTTGGAGGCATTTTCAAAGAGTTCGGTTCAACCCCGTATCTGGATGTTGATAAGAGCGTCCTCATAACCATCAACGCGGCGAGAAATATCTTCAAGTCCACGAGCTATCCATCAATAGTCTTGGTCGCGAGGTCTCCGGACGATGTCGAGCCGATAATCAATATGCTAAGGCAGATCTATGGAGACGACATAGAGATCATAAGCCCCCTGACGATCGTCAGGCATGTTAGGGCGATTCTCACAAACTTCTCCATATTCATGCTTATAGTCGCAAGCGTCTCCCTAGTCGTCGCGGGGATAGGCATAATGAATACGATGATTATGTCGGTGATGGAGAGGACCAGGGAGATAGGTGTTTTAAGAGCCTTGGGGTTCAGCCAAAGGGACGTGGCCGCGATCTTCTTGATGGAGGCGGCTCTAGTTGGGGTGATCGGCGGAGTGTTGGGAGTCTTAACTGGAGTTGTTTCGTCACTAGCTATGGGAGGAGTCTTTGCCAGAATGCTCCAAATCGAAAACCCATCCATGTCGATTGAGAGGGGGCTTGAATTATCGTATTCGCCTGTGATAACGCCTGAACTACTCGGAACGAGCTTCATCTTCGCTATAATAGTGGGTCTGGTCTCAGGCCTCTACCCAGCCCTAAAGGCGGCGAGGATGGATCCGGTTAAAGCCCTTAGAACCGAGTGAAAGAACCTTATATTTACCGAAAATCTTGATCTAAGCGTATGATTGAAGCGGCCGTCTCATCTTGGGAGGATGCGGAGAAACTCATCTTAAGGGAGACTGAGAGGAGATTGGGTGGGAGGGTTGAGGATTACTGGGTTGATTCGATAAGACTTGAACAACATGCAGATGGAGACATCTGGATAGTGAGGCTCAAGACGATCCTAAAAAAGGGATTCTCGAAGGAAGGCTACCTAATCTCGGCCAAGATGGACTCGATCAGCGGAGAGATTAAAGAATTCGAGGCGAAGCCGGCTCGGTGAGGGCCCGATCACTTCACTCATCCGAACTCGGCAAAGTCCTCATCGCCGGCAGATACTTATGTGATGCTCCAGCTTTTAGATCTTTCCTGATCACGGTTATAGCTGGGCTAAGCTACCATCTATTGTGGCGAAGATAGGCCGGGTATTAGGCTATGATGTTCCAGCTGAGGGATATAGGGAGCTTTATGGAGAGGAGCAGCTACAAAAATATGATCTGATCTTCAGGAATTTCATGATAGATTTGGGAGATGTTGATCTGATCTTAGATGTGGGTTGTGGGATCGGATTGCTTAGAGAGTATCTCCGCGGACTCGGATTCGATGGGCTCTACATAGGCTTAGACATCTTGGAGGATAGAATTATGGAGGCGAGGAAGAGTCGAGATCCCAGCTCCGATCTGATCTTAGCGGACGCCCATCACCTCCCCTTCAGAGATAGAGTATTCGACTTGACCGCCCTGATAACCGTGGCCCATCTCTTGAGGATCGAGAACTCGTTAAGGGAGCTTGAGAGGGTGTCGAGGAGGATCTTGATAGTAACGATCTTAAAGGGGTTGAAGTCCTCGGCCAACCTCTCCAAGATTGTTAGGAGGCTTATGTCAAATTGGATGATTATCTCACTCGATAAGCCTTGGATTAAGGACTTGATCTACATCCTAGTTAGGCGGAGGGATTAAGGGATCAACCTAAACTTATCTCTTGGGAATAGGATTACCTCCCTGATGTTACTTCTCCCAGTTAAGACCATTAAGAGCCTCTCGAATCCGAGCCCCCACCCAGCGTGGATGGGCATCCCATAATCATAGATCTTTAGATGCTCCTTAAATGATTCAGGGTTTAAGCCCTGCTCCCTAAGCCTCTTTTCTAGAAGGGATCTATCAGAGATCCTAGTTCCACCCGAGGCGAGTTCAAGCCAATCATGCATTAGGTCGAATGACTCGGATAATCTTGGATCATCTTCACATGGCTGGATGTAGAAGGGCTTTGACTCGGTTGGGAAATGGGTTATGAAATAATATCCCTTATGTCTCTCGCCCAAGAGTCTGAGATGAGGGGTTCCGAAGTCCTCCCCCCACTCGATCTCAGCCCCCATCTCCTTCAACTCCTTAACAAGCTCATCATAGGTGTAGCGGTTAAACGGGGTCTTCGGGACATCTAGCCTGACGCCAAGTATATCGAGCTCCTTCCGCCTCTCCTCCAAGACCCTTCTATGGACATGGGCTATGAGCCTCTCCAAGACCTCCATCACATCATATAGGTCCATGAAGGCTGCCTCGATGTCTATCGACGTGAACTCGCTTACATGCCTCCTCGTATGCGACTCCTCAGCTCTGAAGAATGCTCCTATCTCGAAGACCTTCTCGAAGACTGTTGTGAGCTCCTCCTTATAGAGCTGGGGGCTTTGGGCCAGAAACGCCTTTCTACCGAAATAATCTACCTCGAAGAGCGCCGCCCCGCCCTCGGTCGCGGTCGCTATGATCCTCGGAGTCCTAACCTCCACAAACCCCTCATCGGTCAAGAACTCCCTAACCGCTTGGAGAACCGTTGAGGCTATGAGGAAGATCGCCTTATTCTCAGGCTTTCTGAGGTCGAGTATCCGGTGATCGAGCCTCGTATCTATACTTGCTGGAACCTTCCCAGTTACATCATAAGGTATTGGGCGCTTAGCCCTAGCCAGAATTCTATAATCCCTTAGGAGGACCTCTACTCCAAGCCTGGCCTTCGGCTGCCTCTTCACAACCCCCTCAACATAGATCACATCTTCTGCTCCGAGATCTTCTAAATCTCTCAACTTCTCGGCTGGAAGAGCATCCTTCTTAACCGTCACCTGACATATTCCCGAAACATCTCTTAGGAGGATGAACTTTATCCCACCTAGATCCCTTATCTCGTGGACCCAGCCCAGTAATCTGACGCTTTGGCCATCGAGTTCTGGTCTTATCTCAGCCGATAGATGACTTCTCCTTAACCTTTCTCGGCCTCTTGACCTCAACCCTCCTCCACCCTCGCTCGAAGTCGACGCTTAGCTTAACTCCCTTCACCTTTTTGACGACCTCTATTAAAGAGTTGACGCCCACCTTCAGATTCCGCCTACTATCTAGGATCACCCTCATCTCCTCGCTTCCATCAGGTAGCCAGATCTTATTCACAGCGACTATCCTCGCCGGGGTTATGACCCCCTCTATGAACCTCACGACATCGCTGGAATCCTCGACTATTCTAACATGCTTTCCAAGCTTCTCAGATAGAATTCTTCTAAGAGACGCTAAATCCTTGAATCTGACCTCCCTTAAGCTCCCCTCCTTGAGGACTATGAGTATGGTCTCCTTCCCGTCCACGGCCTTAACGTATCCAGCCTTCTGAAGCCTTGGAAACCTCTTCTCAAGCTCTAGTAAGAGCCTCATGACCTTTATGTCGAATTCATCGTAGAGCCCTTGCCTAATCTTCTCTCGGCACCTTGAGCAGAATATACCCGTCTTTAGGTCGAAGGTGCATAATGGGAACTCCACGTACTCACCTCTAGCCCCGGGATGAACCCACGGGAGTTAGGCGCCCGCTTACGTCGATGGTTTTTATCGGGTTTACCGCTTGAGCAGGATCTCGATCGTGCTGACGCTCACAGGCTGATTGTTTGGTCCAGTCATCTCCTCGGTTCCAAGCTTTATGTCCTCAACCTTGAGATCCTTGTAGAATCTGCGTTGAAGGACTTGGACCACGTCGACGGCCCTGCTTATCGCCCTGCCTCTAGCCTTTATCAGTAGCTGGTTTGCACCTCCCTGAAGGGTTGTTAGACAGGCAAAGACATAGTTCATCAGGGGCTTCTTACCAACCAATACGGTCGGAATCTCTTTCTCAGCCATCGCTTAACACACTCCGTGGGCTAATAAGAGTTCATAAAGCTCTTACATAAATATGTTTCCAAGAAGCCCGACAAAATCTGCGCTGAATGCGAGGTCGAGGCGCGGAGAGTATATATTGAAGGTTCAAATAACCTAAGCCTAGATGCCGATAAGGGATCCAACCCTCCTCCAGATAGCTCAGCGTCGAAGGCTCTACTATAAGATCTGTAGAGAGTGTGGGGCCAGGAACGCTCCCACAGCCGTTAAGTGTAGAAAATGCCATAGCTATAATCTGAGGTGGAAGAAGAGGGAGATCAAGAGATAGCGAAATCTTAATTATCCCTCAGAGAGAATCTAATTATGGGCCGGTGGTCTAGCGGTATGACGCCGCCCTCACGCGGCGGAGGTCGTGAGCCAGTCTAAGCTGGCCGATAGGGTTCAAGTCCCACCCGGCCCACCATACATATTGAGATCTTGAGAATTTCCTAGAAAATGCTATTATAACATCATGTTTCACTCTTTCTACATGAATGAGAAGATTATCTTCGACGCGGATCTCACTCCCTTAAAGGATAAGGTCGTGAGTGTAATCGGCTATGGAAATCAGGGGCAGGCTCAAGCACACATCTTAAGGGAGAATGGGATAGATGTCATCATAGGGAACCGTAGAGACGAGTATTGGGATCGGGCGTTAAGGGATGGCTTCAAGGTCTATGGGATAGATGAGGCCATTAGAAGATCTCAGGTGGCGTTACTCCTAGTTCCCGATGAGGTTGCCCCCGACGTATACCATAAGAAGATCGAGCCGGAGATTAAGAAAAAGGAGCATTTTGCACTCGACTTCGCGAGCGGATACAACATCATGTATGGATTCATAAGACCTCAGCCAAACACCGACGTAATCCTAGTCGCTCCGAGGATGATCGGCAAGGGAATATTGAGTCTACATAGGCAGGGGAGGGGTTATCCGGTCTTAATAGGCGTCGCACAAGACTCTTCTGGAAAAGCTTGGGATTACGCCAAGGCAATAGCTAAGGGAATAGGTGCGATAGGCTTGCCCGGAGGGATCGCGGTGAAGTCCTCCTTCGAGGAGGAGACATTACTGGATCTACTAACCGAGCATTCTTGGGCGCCATTGCTGATCGCAGCGATGCAAGCTTACTTCGATGTGGTTACTGAGGAGTATGGAGTGTCGCCGGAGGCCGCTATCCTAGAGCTTTATGCCTCTGGAGAGTTGGCCGAGGTCGCTAGGGCGATGGCCGAGTTGGGCTTATTCGAGCAGATGAAACTCCATTCAAGGACGAGCCAATATGGTCAATTCACTAGAGCGAGGAAATTCTACAACATGGTTAAGGAGATTGTGAAGGAGGAGGCTGCCCAGATCTGGAGTGGAGAGTTCGCGAGGGAATGGTCTCTAGACCAAGCATTCGGCCGCGTAGTGCTTCAGAGATTATGGAAGATCATGACTAGTAGCAGGCTGGCTGAGGCTGAGGATAGATTATATAGACAGCTGGGAAGACGCTGATCCTCAACAAACCTTCATCACGGTTTTCCCCAACGAAGTCCTTTCAACCTACATCTCAAATCGGATTTCACTCCAATCTATCATCGAGAGTCTTCTCCAACTTAATGGCTTGTAGGAAGCCCCTGGAGCTACGCCGTGTATTAATGCTTCCAATCTTTTAGACGCCTTATCGAGGCTTGCCCCGAGCTTAAGATACACTATGTGGGTTAGCGGGGTTATGGCCTCATAGAATGCGGTGAATCCCTTAAAGCCCGATTCGAGGATTTCTTCAACTTCTTGGAGGGTGAGGTCTATCAAGACGATCCTATCTAATCCCCTGAGAACTTCGTCCAGAAACATCCTCATCTGGATCGATGAAGGCATGTTCAGTGAAGTGCTTATAGACATCCCCTCAATCACCCCCAACGCCTCCAGAAACCCCTCAGAATCATCTCCCTCATAGCCGAGCTGGACAGCCCAATCTCTAGAATGAAAGGTCTTTCTCATAGTTGAGCCGTCTGGAAGTGGATACTCATAGGAGACTCTTCCCCGCCCGATCTTCACGACCTTCGCGGTGTGAGGTTGGCTCATACTTGATATTGGGTCGAATCTCGTGTTAAGCCTCAGGAGGGAGGAGAGGAGCCGCTCATCATCGGCCTCAACCGTTATCCACCCACCCTCACCTTGGGAGAGTTTGAGAGATCTCCCTCCGGCTTCCAAGAATATCCCCTTAATCCATTCTTCAAGCCTTGAGACGGCTTCCACCCTCCTCCAAGGCCTCTCGGCGAGGATCAGCATTCTAAGGAATACTTTTAGGAAACCTCTCAATAAGGTTATGTGGAGCTGTTTCAGGATGCTTCTGATAATCGAGAAGCGCACCATAATAGAGCTCGTCACCATGATAGGTGGAGAGATGGCTGGGAAGGTTATGAAACTGCTTCTGAGGAAGCCTGGGATAACCGATGAGGAGATAGCGCTCAAGCTGAAGGTCGATGTCAGAGAGGTTAGGAGAATCCTCCATAGGCTTAATGAGCTTGGAATACTCCACTACGAGCTCACCAGGGATAAGGAGACAGAGCATAGGATCTTCAAATGGTATGTTGAGGAGGGGCAGGTCACGGGATTCATAATGACCCATATGAAGAAGATACTTGACAGGCTTAAGCGGAAGCTTGAGAGCGAGAAGAATAATCAATTCTATTGGTGCGGGACTCCAGGCCATAGAAAGTATCTATTCGACGAGGCCATGGACAGGCTCTTCAGATGCCCAGAATGTGGAAAACCTCTCCAACCATATCAGAATGAGGAGGTTGTTAAGGCTCTTGAATGGAAGATAGCTGAGCTTGAGAGCTTTCTAGAGGAGCTCATGAAGGTCGGCAAGGTGGAGGAGATCGAGGAAAAGCCTGCTAAATCAAAATAAGAATTATTAATCAAAGACCTTCTAAGAAGAGAGGGATGTCTTCAAAGGCGAGGTTAATTGAGGAGGAAATCGACATTGGGAGAGTGGTTAAGGAGATAACGATGGAGAATCCTAAGTCCAGTGCCGTCGTGATCTACGTGGGCTATGTGAAGAGGGAGGTTGGGGGGCACGTCGTCAACTGGCTAAATTGCGAGCCTCATGAGCGATACGCGTTGAAACTCCTCAACAACATCGTTGAAGAGGAGATGGATGAGGGGGTTTCATGTATAAGGATCTATCATAGGGTTGGGAGATTGATGCCGGGTGAGCCTATAGCATATATCTTCGTCTCAGCCGAGGATAGGGTTAAGGCGTTTGAGAAGGCGAGGAGAGTCCTTGAGAAGGTTAAGCGCGAATCCATGATATTCAAGGTTGAGAGCAGGGACGATGGAGAATTCCTAGTCCTAGGGGATGGTAGGAGGCTGAAGATCAAATGATGTTTGAGGAGATAGCATCCCTAAAATCCTACCTCTAGAAAGATATGATCTGAGTCTGAGGATGTCTAGGATAGTCGTCTTGAGGCTTGGCCATAGAATAATTAGGGATCAGAGGCTGACGACGCACGTGCTTCTCACGGCCAGAGCCTATGGAGCGGATGAGGGATTGGTTGCGGGAGAGAGAGATGACGAGTTACTCAATGGTGTGAGGAGGGTTGTGGAGAACTGGGGTGGAGAATTTAAGGTGAATTATGTCGAGGATTGGAGGAAGGTTTTGAGGGATTGGAGGGAGAGGGGTGGGAAGATAATCCACTTAACCATGTATGGGATAAACCTCCCAGACATAATAGATGAGGTGAGGTCTCTCTGGAGGTCTGGAAGGGATCTGCTCATAGTCGTAGGTGGGAAGAAGGTTCCAGGAGAACTATACTCGATCGCCGACTATAACATAGCCGTGACGAATCAACCCCATAGCGAGGTGGCGGCCTTGGCAACCTTCCTAGACTGGCTCCAAGAGGGGGAGGAGCTTAGGAGGGAGTTTAAGGGGGGTAAGTTGAAGATAATTCCCCAAAGGAGGGGGAAGAGGGTTGTGCGCATCGATTAGTTGAATACTCATTCCTTTAGCTTCTCTAACGCGCCCTTTTCCATCAACACATGCTTCTTCCAATACTCTATCCTCGGATACCAGAGTGGCAATAATCTTAGCTTGTAGATCGGGGGCATGAGCGGTATCCCGAGCATATCGCCTAGGGTGATTGTCATCAGGGCTAAATCCTCATTATTGTATTGTTCTAGCAAATTTTTGATATGGGGGAGATAGAGGAAGCCGAAGAAAAAATCCCTTAAGCCTCGCTTAAGATTTTTCATGGCCACATTCGATCCACACCTTCCCTCTAGAGTAGTAATCCCTTTTCAGGAGTCCATGAGGCTAGGTCATCTGCGACTTGTTTAACCATGTCGACGCCGATAATCTCCCTTTCATATAGAGGTATGACCGCTCGAACCAAGGGCCCCAATCTCTCCTTGATGATTTCGAGGTAGTGCTTCTGCTCCTCATACTTATTCCTCATATACTCCGTCCCCTTCTCCGCCACATCTCTTCTCAGAACCCCGTTTACGATGACCCCGCCGATGGCTATATTGAATCCCTTGACCATCTCTATAAATCTCTGAACAACCGAGATCGGTAGGGCGAGTGGAAGGGTCACGAAGAAGAAGGCGGTCTTAGTCGGATCTCCGAGGATCGAGCTCGCTTTCTTAATCCTCTCATTCAGGTTTAGCAGGTCAGCCATCATCGGATCCTTCTTTATCTCCTCCATGGCCTTCTCCTTCCTAAACGATAGCTTGACCCTTAGGGATAGGGCCTCCTGCCTACTCTTAATCATCCTCTGAAGCCATAATCCATAGATCTTATTCAATCCAAGAAGCCTCACGGCGTTTGCAACCGCCGCGCAGTCAAACACTATCTTATCATATTTCGCACCTTGCTCCAACATTATATCGATCGTCGCGTCGAACATCGCGCTCTCCTCGAATGCTGGATTAGTCGCAGCTATGTCTATGAACTCCGTCGCCTTCACCGGGATATCGGCCCACTTCAGGAACCATCTAAGCCTATCCGCCAACTGTTTCTTATATGCCTCAACTCTATCCCTGATATCGACCTCTATAGCATCGAGGTTGTCTATTCCATGGACGGGCTTGATAACTCCTCCGGTTAGATCTTGATTGAAGAGGCTTGTGAGCGAGTGGACGGGATTGAGGGAGGCTATCAAGACCTTCATACCCTGGTTTGCGAAGTATGTGGCTATCCCCGCGGCAGCTATCGTCTTTCCGACGCCGCCCTTTCCTCCAGTGAAGAAGAATTTTATGGATTCATGGGTCTCCACGTAATCCTTGAAGCTCATACCCTTTTCAAGCTGGAGGGTCATCTCACTCAAACACCTCCAAACCAGGCTTCTCAAATAGATGTTCCGCCACCTTCGCGATCATGTCGAGCCCCTTTGGCTCTCTATCGAACATTGGGACGACGGCTCTAATATATTCCTCGAACTTATCCTTAATCTCCTTCAAGTATTTCTGCTGCATCTCAATCCTCCTCCTGAGGAACTCGCTTAAATTGGGTCTATCTAGTAGCTCTCTCGGATATACTTGGTTTACGATGACCCCGGCCATCTTCATCCCAAGCTTATCGAACATGGCTAAGGCCCTCTCGGTGTCTAGGATCGCCATCCTTTCGGGGATTAGGATCATGAAGAACGCGCATTTCTCAGGATCGATCAGCGAGTCTCTGAAGAGGTCAAGCTTCTGCCTAATCTCCCTAAGCTCGCTTAAAATCTTCTCCTCAACTCCTCCGGCGATACCCCTTATCTCCTCGGCCATCCTCGAGTACTCAGCCGCCTTCCTCCTAGTCTCCTCCATCTTGTCTATCCATGCATCCAAGATCATGGCCATGCTGACCATCCTAACCCCATGACCAAACGGTGGCATGTCAAAGACATATGGATGGAATTGTCCACTCGCGACTAGATCTGCCATGGCATCATAGGTTGCGGATTCATGCATCGCGGGCTCATAGGCGGACGTCTTGATGTATTCATCTATCTCGGCCGGGATCTCATCTATCCCATACATCGTCTTAATCTTGTTCCTGATCTCCTCCTGAAACTCTGCTATCCTCTTATCCGCATCTATCTCGACAACGAATAGGTTTGGCATAATCTCTTTAATCCCCTTCCCGAATAAGTCCATCTCAAAGATATCACTCAACGAGGCCTGAGGATCTGTGCTGAAGCAGAGCGGTTTTTCACCATGCTTAGCGAACCAATATGCCATGGCGGCACTAGCCGTTGTCTTTCCTAATCCCCCTTTCCCTGCGTTTACAATTATTTTTATTCCTGGATTTTTCTCAAAGAACTCTTTTAGGGAAAGCATTCTTAAGCCACCTCAATAGAGCATATCCGTAACATCTCTCTCCTTAAACAACCTCCTCTTCCAAGTCTTGATATTGGGAACAGCGTAGGGTAGAAGTCTGAGAGAGTAGTATGGCGGTAGGATAGGTATTCCGAGCATATCCCCTATGGTGATCAGCATGAAGAGGTTTTCGAGATACATTCTGGTCTTCAACATCTGCTTTGTGACGGCGAGGGAGGACATTCCGACGAACATCCCCTTAATCGCCTTTCCCAGCTCGCTCGAAATCTTACCCTTCTCCTTTTTCTCAACCATATTTGCTCGGATAATGATTTTCCGCAGCCGTATAAAAGCATTTCTAGGTCATAAGAGCTATGAAGATAAATAAGTCGAAACAATATATCGTGAGATTAGATGCGAACGGTAATCTTGGAGGGAGACAATATCCTTCTCGGCAGGTCGAGATTCTTATCGTTCAATGCTCCAGATGATTGGAGAATATTTCCATTAGGAGTAATTGACGTGGAAGCCTATAAGGTTGTGGAAGGGGTTAATTGGGTCATTAGCGGATACATAACTTTGGGAGCCATAGTCGAGGGAAGCGAGGTGCTGATCAGGATCAAGATCTCGAATCCATATAAGAAGCTCGACCTGAACAATTTTCTAAAGAGGCGTGGAAGGAGGAAGGGGATTATAGAGATCGGCGGGCATAGAGGAGCATATATTCTAAAAAGCACGAGGAAGGGATTATTGAAGAGTAGGAAGCTGACCGAGCTAACCATATGCTTCTACTGCGACAAAACGAGGAGGAAGATAGAGATAATAATTGAGGCGGAGAGGGAGGAGGACGTATTGAAGGCTATGGATATGATGCTTACCGCCTCTTGCCACTAGAGCAGAGAACCTTACCGAGATCCCTGGAGAACTTGAGAATTCTAGAGACTGTTTCAGGGTTGAAGTCGCATCTCATTATCAGGTGGGGCTCTCTCGGCGAAATCGATAAGCCAGTTAAGCCTTGAATTTCCATCAAGTCTTTTTGAATCTTCTCACTTAATAGTAACTTTTTGGCGAGAGGAGGATTATCTGAGAAGATGTTTAAACCCGATACCTTAATCTCATCCACCATATCTAGTCTCTCTCCAGGTTTTCCCGTCTTGAGGCTTATCGTGGGATTGCATGTGAATGATGCCTTAAGGTAAACCTGATCTCTCTTCCCAGACAATTTCTGAATTAGATAATGTAAGAGGTTCTCCCTATCCAGATTTATCAGGGTCAGCTCAATCATGGATACAGGAGGTTTTCCGAGAAAGCTTATCTGAAATCCTGTTGATCCAAGGCTCCTATAATTAACCCTCTTCGAATACTTCTTTATCGTGTCGGCGATCGACCTCCACATAATTTTCTGCCTCTTCAAGTTAAGCTGCCTGCCGATGAAATACCATGTCATGAACAATAAGGCTAAAGCAACTATAAAGTAGAAGCCGAGATCTTCCATGACAATCTTAGATCCACTCCAATCTCTTATAAGAATGCGGTTGAAAACTTATATAATACACCTTTGAAGCGAGGTCGATCATGATTATAATTGATCAAAGAAAATGATTAATGAAAACTATTATATACGATGAAGAAGATTGATTAACATGTTGTTGTAGGGGGAGCAAAAATGCAGCTCTACCCAATCTGGTTTGTAGTTCTCGGTATCATCATCTATGCGCTGGCGTACTACGTCTATGCTCGATGGTATGATAGAAACGTTTGGGAGCCCGATCCTAAGAGGGCGACGCCTGCCCACATGTATATGGACGGCATAACTTTCTTCCCCGTTGGGAAGTGGGTTCTCTACGGATTCCAGTTCAAGGGTATAGCCGGACTGGGGCCGATTCTAGGACCATTCATCGGACTATTCTATGGATGGCTGCCCGCGTTGCTCTGGCTCTTGATCGGAAACTTCTTCATAGGCTGGATCCACGACTACTCCGTCCTATTCCTATCCGTTAGAAACGAGGGCAAGACGCTTGGGCCGCTGAGCTATGAGCTCATCAGCCCGAGGGCTAGAAAGGCGTTGATAGGATTCCTATTCTTCTACCTAATACTGTTGATAGCGACCTTCGATGTTCTATGCAGCGTCTTCTTCATGACGTATCCGCAATCAGTCCTGGCGACAACCTTGATGTTTATCGGCGGAATAATCTCGGGACTTCTGATGTATAAGGCCAGGGCAGGGGTCACGACATCAACGATCGTTGGGTTGATAATAACCATAATAGGGATAATCATCGGAATCTATGTCCCATTACCATACAAAAATCTGGGATTCTGGGTGTTTTACACGTCGATTCTGCTGCTGATAGGCGGAACGGTATCCCTGATGTACGTTACCCAGCCAGTGATCTACATAGCATCCTTCCCAGCGATCGCCGGAATAGTGCTCCTCATCATTGGAGGGCTGATATCTCCCGCAACTGGTGTGGCGATCGAGCAACCGGCTTGGGGCGGCGTGTTCGGAATGGCTGGGGGAATGAAGGCCAAGAACATATTTACACCCGGACCGATATGGCCGATCCTATTCGTTTCGATCGCCTGCGGAGCTATCTCAGGGTGGCATAGCCTCGTGAGCAGCTCCGGATCAGCCCCACTCCTCGACGTCGAGACCGATGCGCTTCCAGTTGGAGCCGGATCCATGCTCACGGAGGGCTTGCTGGCTCTAGCATCTCTCTCAGCCTATATGGTCTTGACCCCGGAAGAAGTTGCTGCGGCGCATGGGGTGAAGTGGACGGCTCTGGTAACGGGGGCCTCGAAGCTCGTCGCTCCATGGACTGGAGGTGAGGCAGCCTGGGGCTGGACTGTTCCATTTTATGGATTCTGGCTGGAAGTGTATGCTTTGACGCTTGCGATGCTCGCCGTGAGGTTCTTCTGGATGGTCTGGGCGGACATAACAGGAGCAAAGCCTATAATCTCAAACAAGTATGTTGGATCGATTATAGGTCTGATAATCGGGGGAATCCTAGCATACACTGGAGCTTGGATAAACCTATGGCTACTCTTCGGAGGATCCAATCAGCTTCTAGCAGGCCTAGCCCTAACCCTAGTATCGCTCTACTTGACGAAGATTAAGAAGCCGTCAAAATATACCTTGGGACCAGCGATATTCATGATAATAACATGTGAAGCAGCGCTACTCTGGGAAGCCATCGCGATGTTTAGAGCGGTGGCTCTTGGTACACCTATTGCTAAAGGTCCTCTAGCGGCTCCAGCATATAAGGGAATCGCACTGGCGTTAAACGGGGTCTTCGGAGCATTTGCGATAATATTGTTCATCCTAGGCTTGATCGTGGCGATAGACGCCTCGAAGGCATTCGCGAGGCTAAGGAAAGCAGAGACAGAGTAACAAAACAACTTCTCCCCTTTTTATGTTGACCATTAAAATCTAGGCGTCAAAACATAAATCTAGGAGCATCATCTCTATAGACTCAGAAGGGCCGGTAGTCTAGTGGCTATGACGCCGCCCTGACGCGGCGGAGGTCGTGGGTTCAACTCCCACCCGGCCCACCATGATTCCTCGAAATCGGATCTCGTAAATGATGTTAATAAATTATTGAAAAATATGGCTTATGAGCGAAGATTTCTCGATAGATGGGTTGATCTCAGAAATATCTGTAGAAAAGTTTTTATGTCGCGTGCGGAGAGGTTATCGGCGATATGATGGGGAAATACGCCAAGAAGAGGCTCGCCGTGAGCACGGCCGTAGCAGCCGTCGGGATAGTCATCGCCCTGATAGTAGGTCTAATCGGAGGATATTTCGCGGGCTCAATGGCCGCCGCGCCAGCAACTGCGACGGTAACAGTCACTGAGACCGTGGGTGCTAAAACCGTAACCTCAACCGTTGAGAAGACGATAACCTCAACTGTCGAGAAAACCGTTACGAGTGTCAAGACGGTTCCAGCCGGTCCAGCGGTGAGTAGGATAGTTATAGGCGTCACCGACAAGGTTACTGACATAGATCCATCGAACGCCTACGACTTCTACACATGGGAGGTCTTATCGAATATCATGGGAGGGTTGATGAGATATGCTCCTGGGACGACTGAACTCGAACCAGGGCTTGCGACGGGCTACACGGTTTCGCCCGACGGTAAAGAATATACATTCAGGCTTAGGCCAAACCTATACTTCGCCGATGGAACCCCGATGACCGCGGAGGATGTGGTTAGGTCCGTTAAGAGAGTTATGGAGATAAATGGCGATCCGGCATGGCTCGTAACGGACTTCGTCAAGGATGTCGTAGCCGTGGACGATCACACGGTTAAATTCATCCTCAAGAAGCCTGTCGCGTTCTTCCCAGCCCTAGTTGCGACGCCGCCATACTTCCCAGTCCACCCAGCCTACAAGCCCAAGGAGATAGACAGCGATCAAACCGCTGGAGGTGTAGGCCCATATAGGATAGTCAAGTGGGTTAGGGATGTTGAGCTCGTCCTTGAGGCAAATCCATATTGGTGGCAGGGAGCTCCTAAGACAAAGCAGATAGTGATCAAGTTCTTCAAAGATGCAACCGCCCTGAGGATGGCTTTGGAGGCTGGCGAGATAGATATTGCTTGGAGAACTCTAAGACCCACAGATATCCAGGATTTGAAGGGGAAGAAGGGAATAAAGGTGATAGAGGTTCCAGGAGCATATATCAGGTACATAATATTCAACACGAAGATCCCGCCATTCGATAACCCGCTTGTGAGGAAAGCCTTGGCCGCGGCTGTCAATAGAAAGGCGATATGCGAGAGGGTCTTCTTAGGCACAACGACCCCGCTCTACAGCATGATACCGATAGGTATGTGGAGTCACAAGGACTCATTCTTGGAGAAGTATGGCGAGCATAATCTAGAGCTGGCCAAGAAGCTTCTAAAGGAGGCTGGATATAGCGAGACCAACAAGCTCAAGGTAGAGCTATGGTATACGCCGACCCACTATGGGGATACGGAGGTAGATGTCGCCACCCTGATAAAGGAGGCATGGGAGGAGACTGGGATGGTTGAGGTGACCTTGAAGAGCGCCGAGTGGACGACATATCTAGAATACACGAGGAAGGGAATGCTCGGAGCAACCCTCTATGGATGGTATCCAGACTACATAGATCCAGACGACTACACGAGCCCATGGGTGAATGCTTCTTGGACGGGCTACGCGTATTCGAACCCAGAGCTCATAAAGATCCTAGAGGAAGCCAGCGTCAAGCCAACCCTAGCTGAGAGGGCGAAGCTATATGAGAAGGCTCAGGATATATGGGCTGAGGACGCAGCCATAGTCCCAATATTCCAAGGAAAGCTCGCCGTAGCGGTCAGGGAGGGCGTGGAGGGAGTCATCCTAGACCCGACGATGCTATTCAGATACTGGCTGATCTATAAGGCATCCTAACCCTCAACCTCCCTTTTTTTGTTTAAAATTTTTATTTTTCAAAGTGACAAGGATATTTTCTGAAACTGAGGTGGCGTCCCTTAAGGCTTTCATAATCGCGAGGGTGTTGGCGCTGATCCCAACCGTATTGATACTCATAACTCTGGTCTTCTTCGTGATGAGGGTTTTGCCCGGAGACCCCGTGATCGCGATAGTTGGGATGAAAGCACCGCCTGAAAGGGTTATCGAGCTCAAGAAGGAGCTTGGATTGATGGATGAAGCCGGGAACCCGATCCCCCTACCGATACAATACTTAAACTACCTCTCAAAACTCGCTAGAGGCGACTTTGGCAGGTCGCTGATCTGGGGTAAGAGGCCCGTTCTCGTGGAGATCATGGAGCATTTCCCAGCGACCGTCGAGCTCGCCATCGCTGGCTTCATCGTCAGCATAATCTTGGGCTTACTGCTCGGATCACTTGGGGGATGGATGGGCGGGAAGACGAGCTCAGCCGTGAAGACCTACGGGGCGATAACCTACGCACTATTCATACCTTGGATAGGGATGCTCCTCCAACTATTCTTCGCGGTCTGGCTGGGAATCCTCCCGGTCGCAGGTAGGATAGATACGGGGCTTGAGCCTCCGACGATAACGGGTCTATATCTGATCGATAGCGTGATTACGGGTAGGTGGGATAGCTTCATAAGCGCCTTGAGACATATAACGCTTCCAGCATTAACACTCGGCTTAGTGATCTCCGGGGTCTTCACGAGGGTTACTAGGACGAGCGTCGAGGAGGTTATGAGACAGGATTTCGTCGTCGCCGCTAGGGCTAGGGGCATACCGGAGCATAAGATACTCCTACACGTCTTGAAGAACTCCTTCGTCCCGATCTTAACCATGATGGGCCTCCAGCTCGCGTTATTGATGACAGGCGCGGTCTTAACTGAGACGACCTTTAGCTGGCCTGGAATGGGGACGTTCCTCTTAGAGCGGATACAGTATAGGGATTATACGACGGTTCAGGGAACAGTTGTCTTCTTCGCGATAATAGTCTCACTCGTCAACCTAATAGTCGACATCTGCTACGCATACATCGACCCCAGAATAAGATACTAGGAGGTGGTGGCCACGTATACCTTCAGACCGCTCTTGGTTAAGCTCGTCCCAAAGGTCAGGCTTAAGGGATTAACCCTAGCCGGGACCATAATGGTTCTCTTCACGGTATTCTTGGCGATACTAGCCCCGATCTTAACCCCATATGATCCGACGAAGTCCGTCGATCTCAGTCTCCAGCCGCCGTCTTGGAAGCATCCATTTGGGACGAATAAGGTTGGTCAGGATATGTGGAGTAGAACCGTTTACGGCGCGAGGACTATCCTAGCGGTCGTCTTCCTCTCAACAATAGTTTCAATCGTGATCGGGGTCCCGCTTGGACTGGTCTCCGGATACGTCGGCGGAATCTTAGATAGAGTATTGGCTATGATAATGGACGCGATGTATGCCTTCCCAGGACTAATCCTAGCAATAGCGATAGCCGCCGCCTTGGGACCTGGGATAATAAACACCGCGGTCTCGATAGCGATCGTATATGTTCCAACCTATTTCAGGATGGTTAGGGCCCAGACCCTCAGTATAAAGGAGCAGCTCTATGTCGAGGCGGCGAGGGCAATAGGTGCGAAGCCTCTCACGATCCTGACGAGATACGTCTTCCCAAACGTCGTCTCGGTCATAGCCGTCGTATTCACCTTGAGCGTGGCGGACGTTGTCTTGACCGAGGCGGCCTTAAGCTTCTTCGGGTTAAGCGTTCCAGCACCGACTCCTGACTGGGGATTCGACCTCAAGGCCGGGCACCCATACCTATTATCTGGATATTGGTGGCTCATCACATTCCCCGGATTGATGATAATGATCTTAGCGGTGGGATTCACCTTCATAGGCGAGGGCGTGGCCGAGTATCTGGGAGCGAGGGAGGTGAAGATCTAGATGGCCGACCCCCTGCTAAACATCAAAAACCTAAAGACCTATTACTTCACCGAGAGCGGAATAGTCAAGGCGGTCGACGACGTAACATTGGGTATAAGAAGGGGGGAGCTTCTGGGCTTGGTCGGCGAATCAGGTTCGGGGAAATCCACCCTAGGTCTCTCGATCATAAGGCTCATCCCACCTCCAGGCAAGATAATCGATGGAAGCGTCCTCCTAGACAATATAGATCTGATGAGTATCTCGGAGAAGGAGTTGCGGAGGATTAGGGGTAGGAGGATAGGGATGATCTTCCAAGATCCATTGACGTGCCTAGATCCTCTCAGGAGGATAGAAGACCAGATGGTCGAGACCGTTATGGTTCACATGGACGTGGAGAGGGATGAGGCGAGGGAGATGGCCGCGAAGGCGCTTGAAAGAGTGGGCATCTCCGGGGATAGACTAAAGGATTATCCCCATCAATTGAGCGGCGGGATGAGGCAGAGGGCCATGATAGCCATGGCCACCATGCTCCATCCAGAGCTCTTGATCGCGGATGAGCCGACCACAGCCCTAGACGTGATCGTGCAGTCGAGGATAATGGATCTATTGGAGGATTTGAAGGAGAGCATGAAGATGTCCATACTCTTGATAACCCATGACCTCGCCTTGGTGATCGAGAGGGCTGATAGGGTGGCGGTCATGTATGCTGGAGAGCTATGCGAGGTCGGGACATCCGAGCAGATCTCACAAGACCCACTACACCCATACACGAAACTCCTCCTAGAATCCATCCCAGATGTCGAGGCTCCGAAAACTAAGCTAAAATCGATTCCAGGAAATCCGCCCGATATGAGAAATCCGCCGAGTGGATGTAGGTTCTGGCCTCGATGCCCATACGCCAAAGACATCTGTAAGCAGACGCCGCCAAAGTTCGCTGAGCTAAATGGCAGGATTGTGAGATGCCATCTATATGGTGGTGGGAAGAGTTGAGCGAGATTCTGAGAACGATCGACTTAAGAAAGTGGTTCCCGGTTCAGAAGAGCTTCCTCGAGAGGATCTTGGCGAGGGAAAAACTCTTCGTTAAAGCGGTCGATGGGGTCGACCTAACGGTTAGGAGGGGTGAAACCTTAGGGCTCGTCGGGGAGAGCGGTTGTGGGAAGACGACCCTCGGCAGGGTTCTCGTTAAGCTGACCGAGCCCACATCGGGGAAGATAATCTTTGACGGACAAGATATAACAAATCTAAAAGGAGAGGAGTTGAGAAGACTTCGTAGAAGGATGCAGATAATCTATCAAGACCCATACGCCTCACTTAACCCAAGGATGTCTATAGGAGATCAAGTAGCCCATCCCCTAAAGATCCATGGAATGGCTAATGGTGAAGAAGCCAGAGAGATAGCCTTGGAAACACTTGAGCGTGTTGGGTTGACGCCCCCCGAGAA
>JAGGTD010000006.1 GCA_021163925.1 Nitrososphaerota archaeon | reverse complement strand
CTTGAGTCGATGGCGCTTAAGATAGGCGTGGTCGGCGTGGGTTTTTGGGGAAGTAATCATGTGAGAGTTCTGAGAGAGCTTGAGTCAGCCGAGGTGAAGGCTGTCTGCGACATAAACCTCGATAGGGCGAGGTATGTGGCTAAGAAGTTCGGGGTCCCAAGTTATTATCGGGATCTAGATGAGATGTTGAAGGTGGAGGAGCTTGACGCCGTAACCGTCTGCACGCCATCTGTTAGCCATGCGGAGGTCGCGGTGAAGATCTTGGAGTCGGGGCTGCACGTCTTCGTCGAGAAGCCCTTGGCCTCGAATCCTGACGAGTGCTTGAGGATAATCGACGCGGCGAAATCCAGTAATAGATTTGTCATGACGGGTTTTATTGAGAGATTCAATCCTGCCGTGACAAAGGCGATCGAGCTTCTGAGAGCGGGCGAGATAGGGGAGGTGATAATGTCTCATGGTAGGAGGATCGGCTGGTGGCCTCAGAGAATAGGCGACGTTGGGGTGGTGAAGGACACCGCTATACATGACATAGACTTGACCAGATACATCTTCGGGCAGGAGCCTGTCGGCGTCTATGCTAGGGGAGGGAGCTTAAGACATAGATTCGAGGATCATATCCAAGCTATAATGACGTTTGAGGATGAGCTGAGGGTCGCCTTCATCGAGGCGAACTGGCTTACCCCGAGGAAGAAGCGTGAAATGCTCATAACTGGAAGCGAGGGCGTCATCTCAATACAGTTCCTAACCCAAGCGATCTCCTTGGAGAAGGCGGATGTCGTCATCGAACCCATCATAAAGTGGAGTGAACCGTTGAGAATCGAGCTAAGCCATTTCATTGAATCCTTATCGAGTCATAGAAAACCCTTGGTGGACGCCATCGATGGGACGAAGGCCGTCATAATAGCTGAAGCCATCCTAGAGTCCATGAGGGGGAATAAGCCCGTGGAGATAGATTTTGAGAGATTCGGCCTATAGCGGGAACATTTTAATTAATGTCCTCTCGATATGATGTGATGGAGGCTATGAGGATGAGGGAGTCATGGGAGCTATGCGATGACCTCGACTTACCCATCTGAGCCGACTATTCCCTAAAGAAATATCTTGAGAAGCATCCACGCAGCTGCCACAACCAATATTATTGAAAAAGCCCTTCTCAGAGTCTTCTCATTTAGCCTTACGTGAAATCTGGATCCTATCTGAGCTCCTACGATCACCGCGCAACCAAGTACTGCTCCTAGGATGGGATCAAATCCCCCTCTAATTAAATGGCCCATGAAGGACATGGAGGACGATATCAAGACTAAAAACGTGTTCGTCCCCATCGCTATCCTGATGGGAACTCCTCCGAATAAAACGCATATGGGTATGATTAATCCTCCTCCTGAGATTCCGACCATCCCCGCTGTGAAGGCCGCTGCAGCCACTGGAACTGTGATGTATAGCATGTTTATGTAATAGGTGTTGTCTCCAAGTTTCCTCGCCCACACTCCAAATCCGCCCTTAACGGGCTTGACAGAAATCCCTCTATAGATGAAATACGCTGAGATTAGTAAGAATGTTGAGAACGCTACCTTTAGAAGATATGCCGGAATCCTATATGAGAGGAAACCCCCTAGGAATGAACATGCTCCAACTATCAAGCCCAGAGCCAATGCCAGCTGCCAATCGACGAGTCTATGCTTCCCATGATACACTATTATCATTGAGAGACCTTGTAACATTATCAGGAAGAGACTTATCCCCGCGCATGTATAGTATGTCAGGGATAGGGTGGTCAACATTATCGGCAGATAGAACTCTCCGCCACCCCTACCAAACATCGAGAAGATCAAGGATGTTGCAAAGATCGCCGAAGCCGCTACGGCAATAGACCAGGGCTCCATTTCGACCTCCCTCATTTAATGGCTTAAATAAATATTTTCAACGCTAAAATTTCACCTAACGCTGTTAACCTCTGTGCAGGGAATCCCATAATTGCGATCATTTTTCTTCACAAGACCTTGTTTCTCGCGGCGTCTTCGCCAACGATGTTTGGAGGTTACCCTTAATTATCTCCGATCAAGTTAATTTAGGCTGATCGAGGATGAGGGAGCTTAGGAGTATTTGGTGGAGTAGAGGAAATGTGGTGATAATTGATCAAAGACTGCTCCCGAGAAAGCTCAAGTATCTTAGGATAAGGACGGCTAGGGAGATGGCGAAGGCGATTAAGGATATGGCGATTAGGGGGGCTCCGGCCATAGGCGTCGCCGCGGCCATGGGCTTAGCTCTAACGGCGTATAGATGTAGGGCTAGGAGTAGGGAGGCTTTCCTAGAGAGGCTTAGGAGGTCCGCCGAGATCTTGAGGGCGACGAGGCCGACCGCCGTCAACCTCTTCTGGGCCATCGAGAGGATCATGAGAGTTGCCGAGAGATCCGAGACCGTCGAGGAGATCAGGAGGAACGTGGTTAACGAGGCCTTGAAGATGGCTGAGGAGGATGTCGAGACGAATAAGAGGCTTGGGAGGATTGGGGCGGAGCTCATCAAGGATGGAGATAGGATTCTGACCCATTGTAATGCCGGGGCATTGGCGACGGTTGGATATGGAACTGTTCTAGGGGTGATTAGGTCGGCGGTTGAGCAGGGGAAGGATGTGATGGTTTACGCCTGCGAAACTAGGCCTAGACTTCAAGGAGCGAGGTTAACGGTCTGGGAGCTCATGAGGGATGGGATAAAGGTTAAGCTGATAACCGATAACATGGCGGCGTTCCTGATGCAGCGCGGCGGGGTTGATAAGGTGATAGTTGGAGCGGATAGGATAATCGCGAAGACCGGTCATGTGATAAATAAGATCGGAACCCTGAGCCACGCGATCGCGGCAAAATTCTACAACATACCCTTCTATAGCGCTGCACCATTCTCAAGCATAGACTTTGAACACAGCCTCGACGAGATCGTGATCGAGGAGAGGGATCCACGCGAAGTCCTCTATGTTGGGAGGGAGAGGATAGCGCCTAGGGGTGCGGAGGTCTGGAATCCTGCATTCGACATAACGCCGCCTGAACTCGTCTCTGGAATAATAACGGAGCGAGGAGTCTACAAGCCTGAAGAGCTTAAAGAATTAGGTTCAGGAGTAGTAGGAAGAGGAGGGTGAGGCATCCTATTCCAAGCGCCTTGAGCCCAGAGAACAGTAAGCTTCTGCCCGCAACCTTTCCAAGGAATACTCCGAGGGCGAATAGTAGGGAGAGGGAGATTATCAAGGATGAATAGAATGCGGCGATCTCGGATATGTATCCGGCCACGGTTAAGAAATACGGCGTAACCGCTAGAAGCCCGGCGGAGATGGCTGCGGCTGAATCCACTAGAGCTGAGATCACGGCGGCCTCTCTATGAGCCTTAACGAGGATTGTTCCCTCAAGATTCGTTAGCATGGCGTCTTGAAGCTCCTTGATCTTTCTCTCCTGCTCAGCCATCTCCGTTATATAGGTGCCGCTAGCCCCTGAGACCCCCATCGCTATCAATGCGCCCACGCTCGCCGCAACTATCTGCCCGGCTTCAGCGGATCCGAGCAGCTTTGATCCCAAGATTATCCCAAGGATCGTTATTACGCCGTCGAATGCGTTCATGACGGCGTATCTTCTAGGGTATTCCGCGGACTCTGAGTATCTTAAGATTCGCTTAAGCCTCTTAAACATCTTCATCCCTCGACCAAGACCTCATCGACGCTGTGGATCGCCGCCCCAAGCTTCTTCACGACCGATTGGAGTTCGTCGAAGTCTATGTTCCTGCCTTCGACCGTGAGCTTGATGCTGTCGGTCTCGGCGTCTACCTCTACAACTATTCCATTCACCTTTTTAACCCCTTTAACCTTTGAGATCTCTCTGCAGAACTCGACGAGGGATGGGATGTGAGGTTTTAGAATATCCAATACGACCCTCGACAAGGAGGAAGGATCCTCAGACACTCCTTCCCTTCACCAATCCACTAGAGAGAGAATCCAGCCAGCCTAAAAAGATTTACCGCAAAAACGCTATAAATGAGAGATTACATGCTAAGATCGGCGGCGGTTCCCTAGCCTGGTAGGGGGCAGGCCTGCTAAGCCTGTGGCCCAGTGGGCCTCGCGGGTTCAAATCCCGCCCGCCGCGTCCTCCTTAAACCTCAAGGAGATGGTTTAGTGTATTTGATCAGCCGCGGACGGTATCTCGTTCCGCATTTTTACGCTTATTTGGTCTTCCTCCAGATCACGAATTTACAGCGCTCAAAGCCCATGGCCATGCACTCTGTCTCCTCAACATTCCACTTCCCCCCCCCGCCTCATTCAGGAATCCCTCGATGATCCCTCTGGTTAGATGGCATTGTGGAGACGTGTATCTCTTCTTAAGCGCTTTGGCCTCCCATCCATCCAAAACCTCTAAAACTATCTTATCATCCAATATCTCAAGCCTGTCTAGAACATTGTAGCCGAAGGCTCTCCCAAAATGGAATAATATTCTCAAGGCGTTGATCGGATCATCCCTATACCTTTCTAGGATGTCTTTCAGGAGTTCGGCGAGGCTCGCTCCCACCTGAATTCCGAGCTGATAAAGGAATATCTGGGTCAATGCTGGCTTAAATCTCGTCCTCATGCCCTCAAACAGATTCGCATAAAGTATCTCGGGCATTATTATCGTCCTTCTACCACTAGAGATTATCGGGAAGAATGGGCTTATCGCAATCCTCCGATCCAGAGACTCTATTATCTCAACCTCCCTACACACTCCAAGCTCCTCAATCTTTCTGGCGATAACCTCCTCAACCCCATCAGGACATTCAAGGATAAAGGCCATGTCAACCACTTGGCCCAAGGGATTCGATGGAGGCATTAATCTGAGCCTCCCACCGCAACTCCTAATCACCCGAAGAATCCTCTCAACATTATCAGGATTATAGATCAGATCCTTCAACAAGATCGTCTTAAAATTCGCATTTGGGTCGAAGATCATATTATAGCAGATAAGGGGCTTAACACTCCTCAACTCATCCACAGAAACCCTAATCACCTATCCCACACTGTAAACATCTCACCCTTAAATAAATAAGTATTACTATAGGTTGGCGGGAGGATAAGCTCAACCTCTCATCATATATAAGTTCGCCGGCGGGAGGATTTGAACCTCCGACCGACGGGTCTCTGCAAGTCTATGATCTTTAACAGCCCGCCGCTCTCCCAGACTGAGCTACGCCGGCTATTCCTATTCACATAATCGGGATTATAAAACTGTTTTTTCCGGCAGGCTCCCAGACCTCTTAAAGGATCGGTTTACCAAATAATCTCTAAGGGATAGCGACGAAATTTTGAGAGTGAAAAGCTGTTGAGAGATTAAAAAAATATTTTTTTGGATCTATGGTATCTCGAGCATCGACCACGCTCTCCACAGGAACCTCTTTGAGCTCGCGATGACCAGCTCCGGGTCTTCTCCAGGTCTAGGGGAGACTTCGAAGCTCACTACCTTCGGCTCTCCGCCTAGGTAGCCTATGTCGAATAGAGTCTTTAGGAAGTCTCGTAGGTCGTAGACATCCACCTCACTACCTTTGAGCTGAAACCTTGGATGCTTATCTCCATAAGCTTCATGAGATGGGTCGAGTACGCAGCTACCTATGTGGATATGAGTTAGATACTTTTTGATAGGTTCCAAGGCTTCTTTAGGAGACTCTCCGAGTAGGGGTAGATGGCTTAGGTCATGGAGTAGGCCGAAATTCGAGTGCTCTTTTCTGACAATCTTAGCGATCTCAGCCGCTTCCTTAGAGGGGCCTATAAGCGCTCTCTTATCGATCTCTCGGTCGAAGATCTCCAGCTCCACCATGAGATCCTTCTCCCTTGAGCGGGCATAATCACAAAGTTCACTTATGGTTTTGATCAGCTGTTTCTTCGCCTCAGATCTTTTCTCGGGACCCGGATCCTTTCCGGCGAGGAATGCGAAGCCTTTAGCCCCTATCTCGATGGCCTCATCGATTCCCTTCTTCAGATCTTCAACAGCCCTTTTCCTCTCCTCCTCATTAAGGGCGTTGGGATTTAGTCCTTGTAGAAGTACTCTTGGCTGGGCGGCGTAAAGGACCTTGATGCCCGACTGATCAAATAGTTCAGCTGCCTCCTTCCTAACCTTCGGATCCTTGATCCAAGTAACCTCTATCACCTTGAAGTCGTCGTCGAGCAATATCTTCCTGATTGATTCCAATATCCCCTTCTCTCCCCTAATGGTTTCAGGGAACGCCATGAAATGCACTATACCTAGCTCTACATATCTACTCAAATCCTCCATTCTTTATCACACCTCGAATTTTATCTGTTCGCCGTCCTAAAAAGTTTTAATGAATTCATCTTGAGGTAAAATCGGGAAATGAGAGCCGTTGCTGCTTCATGCACGATGGACGAAATATTTAAAAATCCGTCAAAACCTCCTTAGCGCAGAGACTATGCCATACATCGTTAGATTCAAGTTTAGCGGTGGAGTTGAGGCCGCATCAAGACTTGAGGATGATCCCGAGCTTGAAAGATTATCGGAGAAGTCGCCGTTCAAATCTGAGGCGGAGAGATGGGGGGATGAGATCTATTTTGAGCTTCCAATAAAGCTCAACCTTAGCGGCGAGAGGAGAGAGATGGAGGTTGGAGAAGTAGCCTACTGGCCACCTGGAAATGCGTTATGCCTCTTCTTCGGACCAACCCCGGTCAGCAAGGGAGATAAGCCCGTGGCTTATAGTCCCGTAAAGCCTTTAGGGAGGATCACCGAAGGACTTGAGGATCTGAGGAAGGTTAAGGATGGAGAAGAAGTGGAAGTGGAGATTATAAAAGAATGAAAATCGAGGATAGAGGCTCATCTGCGGAGTCAGATGAGCTTCACTTGGTCGAGCGGTCTTACCTTGAGCACATCCGGATTGCAGAGGTTGTCCGGCCTTTCCCCTTTCAAGACTTTAATTATGCCCTCAGCGGTTAGCTCGGCCATCTTATTTCTAGTGTCGTGTGAGGCGCTGGCTATATGCGGGGTTAGGACCACGTTCTTCAACTTCAATAGCGGGTCGTCGGGGTCTATCGGCTCCTTCTCAAATACATCCAATCCCGCGGCGGCGATCCATCCTTCCTCGAGAGCCTTTGCCAAAGCCTTCTGATCGACCACAGGCCCCCTAGCCGTATTCACCAGCACCGCGGTCTTCTTCATCATTCTAAGCTCCTTCTCGCCTATCAGTCCCCTGGTCTCCGGGGTTAGTGGAACGTGTATCGAGACGAAGTCGGATTCCTTCAAAATTCTCTCTATCGATGCATACTCGACTCCAAGCTCTTTCTCGGCCTGCTCGCGCCTAACAACGTCATAATATAGGACTCGCATGTTGAAACCTTTCGCCCGCTTTGCAACGGCATAGCCTATTCTCCCCAGACCTATTATCCCCAGAACTTTTCCATAGACATCGTGCCCCAACATCATGGTCGGCGCCCATGGGATCGTCCACTCACCACTCCTTATCATATTATCCGCCTCCACAACCCTTCTGGCCGCCGCTAGCAGAAGAGCCCAAGCGTGATCAGCCACGGTCTCCGTCAGAACTCCAGGAGTGTAAACCACGTAGATCCCCTTTGAGGTGGCATATTCCAAGTCTATGTGATCGTATCCGACGCTCATCGTCCCAACGACCCTCAACTTCTTCGCCCTATCGATGAGCTCTTTATCTATCCTCTCATTCAGGGTGCAGAATATGGCGTCAACGTCCTCCACAGCCTTCAACAACTCATCTCTTGGAGGCGACGGAACCTCATCTCTATACCTGACTTCACAGTATTCTTCTAAGAGCTTGATCCCTACTTCCGGAATTCTTCTCGTTACATAGACGGTTGGCTTCATGCCAATATTTCTCTCCTCTACATATTTAAACCTTAACTCTCGAAAAGAAAATTCAACGATTTTGGTCTCCCGATCTTTACTAGTCAGTTCATTAGGCTCTCTGCGAAACGGCTTCACCCTTTTAGACCTAATGCCGTTAAATGTTTTCTGAAATGATTTTGGAGGAGCTGATAATATTCTTCCTCATTCTCGAGCAGAATTTTCCTGATCTTATCCCTGAATATCCATCTCCCATTAGAATCCCTCGCCGTTAGGATCGATCCATAGGTTACGTGGAGTAGCTGCCTTCCTTCATCCCTATTCAGAAATACGTCCTCCAGTTCCTCATCACGACACATTCTATGATCTGGAATCGACTCGATCTTCGTGCTGATCATATATGTCGCCTTATCCCTTTCAAAGCACTTCATCGAATAATCTATTATCTCCCTGAATAATCTTGGGTCATGTCTCGCAACGACTCTAAGCGCTTCGAGATATGATGTGCCTGCGGTCTTTAGGTGGAACATCCCCTTAGCCCACTTCCCGATGATTGGATAGATTGAGAACTTGTCGCTTCCAGAATGTATGCTCAGCTTATATGGGCCGAGGCTCTTCGCGATAATTACATGGGTCTTAAAGGTCTCCTCAAACATCTTTAGATCTCCGCGGTAATCAACCGCCTTCTCAAATGCGCCGACAAATCTTAGAGCCAGCCCATCAAATCTAACTCCCAGCCTCTTAAGCTCCGATGCTATGAAGAAGTGTTCTTGAGGCGTTGTGGGGCTTGCGGTTTCATCGACCGATATTTCTAGGTCGAAGCGTTTTCCATCGAATAGCTCGACTAATCGATTATACATCTTTAAGATGTGGGCGATGGCCTTGGAGTATTTGACAGCGGATCTCATCAACACCTCCTCGGAGAAGGTTATATCGACCTCCCCCTCAGAGGATCTCAGCCTGAATCTTGGACCGACATATCTATTCAGGCAACTTCTTGGGTCACATCCAAGCTCTTTCCATGGAAGCCCATCAAACTTCTCCCTCAAGGTTTTGAGATCATAGGTGCCGGCTAGATCGTCTACATAGTCGGATGGATCTAACGTATACATCGTGAATCCAGCTTTGAAGGTTCTATCGATATCCTCTAGGGTCTTTAGGTGGTCTGCGTCGGCCGCGAATCCATCTCGGTAGCCTTCTTGGAAGACCGCCCAAGAAACATCGTCCAAGACCTCTTCAGGAGATCTCCCCGTCCTCCCCATCTCTCTGATCGATTGCTGTGCTAGGGCCGGAAAGATCCTAAACTCTCTTGCAGCTCTTATGTGGCCGGGGGTCGCGACGCCTATCCTATCCCCCATCCCTATCGTCGATCCCTTCGCTAGCCGGCTCGGCCTCGTGTATGGGAAGTATCTTCTCAGGGCTAGCGCGTTTTCATGATTGCATGGGCAGATTCTATACCTGTATCCGTCGAGCTCACCCTCCTCTTCAGCCTTGAAGCTCTCGACGAGGTCGCTCTCCTCACGATATATCATCACGAACTTCTTATCCAATCCTTCTCTAATTAGAAGTGATACTGTGCCGGATTGGGTGGTGATTGACCGCCGATATACCTTTATCTCTCTGCCCCTGCTTCTCAAATGTTCTTCAAGTTTCTCGACGAGTTCATCAGCTTGACAGCTTCTTGACAAACTCCACTACCCTCTCCCTGAACCTCGTGTAGGATCTCGTGAACTCGTCCATGGTCTTAACGACGGATCCGAATTGAGGCCAATCCTTGGGCAGGTGACCCCTAGTCCCAAAGTTTACTTCTACTCCGGCCTCCCTCAACCTCTCTATGAGCTCTGGATTCAGCTCAAGAGCAGCTCTACAATCTTCCCTTATATCTTGATACTCCTCGGTCAATCTATGGATTATCGACTGATCTATCTCCTTTAAGACGGAGTCTCTATAATCCTCCATCCTGAAGTCCGGCCTCCTACTGAACATTAAGACGTTTGTCTGATGGTTTGGGAACTCCGTGTTCGTCATATTCATCCAGGCTAGGGTTAGGAGCGTGTCTATGGGCTTCCTCTTCGAGGCGGGTAGGACATCTATTCTATCCAATACCTCTCTCGCCTCATCCTCGCTCAAACCATACTTCGACATAATGTACTTGATCCACTTGGGCTTGTTCTCCGGGCTGAAGAATATCTTGTAGACCCTGTGGGTAACCTCTATCCCGGCGTGGCCTACGTCATGTTCAAGTCTATCTAGGTATTTCTGAGCCTCATCTACCCCGCCCTCAACGACGCCGGCCTTCGCCAACACTTCCGCAAATGGCCTCTTATTCATGGGTCTCAAGTACCTCCTACTACAAACAACCCTGATCTTCTCCTCTGTGGGTAGATCCTTGATCTTATCCCATGCGCCTAGCTTCTCCGCAAGCTCTTTGATGCATCCCTCTCCAGCTCTCTCTACGGCTCTCTTGAGCAAGGCTTCGGCCTGAACCTCCCTTATGTGATCATCTAATCTCCCGCCCATCGTGGTCTCATAGCACATCGTAGGGAGAATTCCGAGCTTGACTGCTTTAGCCCTACCCTCGATCTTCGCTAGGATCAGGGTTGTTTCTTGAGCAACTGTAAACGTAACCGTGTTGTTTGTCCCGATCCCCATGCTCTCCAAGATGGACGTTATGTCTATTGCCGCGGGGCTGTCCCCGGTAACCTTGAAGACTATGTTCGGCCTACCCCTCCAAACCTGATTCGAATATCCCCAGAGCAGGTATTCATCATATCTCTTCAGAAACTCCTCGGCATCCATGTAGATCTGCATGGCCTGCTTGACGCTATTCTCAACGTTCTTCGTGACATATGGATTTAATTGGAGGCTGACGAGGCCATGATAGAAGTCCGATGCGATCGCGATAGGCCTAAAGACCGCTAGGTTGGGGAAGATTGAGAGCTCCGTGGCCTTCATCGCGAGCTCATCCGCATACTTCTCCGGGTTTTTAATCCACTCCGGATACTTCATCACAACGGTCTTAAGGTCTTGGCAGAAGCTCTCATCCATGAATCCATCCCAGAGGGTTGGATCGTCATCATATGCCACCGCGGCGAGAGTCGGATTCGTTGAGACCTGAACATATCCTAGATGCCTAACCCATCTAAGCCCTAGCGCGTAATCGTTTCCGAACTTACAGTATCCATCCATGCTCATCCTATAGTAGATATTGTTTTGAATCACCTCCTTGGCGACGTTGATGAAGCTCGACACCGGGTTATCCCAATTCATCTTTTCCTCGATCTCCTGAGCCATCTTAGAACACATAGATCCCGGTGGTCTATAGTATCCTGACATCACCTTCTTCAGCTCAGATAAGATCTTTTCAACCGTCGCCTTCGATATTGGGTGATCTCCAAATTCATTTCTCTCGACCTCCTCCCACTCTCTAATAGCGTTCAAGATCTTCGTCAACGAGGTCTCCACCTCATCCTCTGAGAAGCCTATCCACTTCTTCTCAACGCCGATTAGGTTTAATGCGAGCTGAGCCACGGTCTCATAGATTCTTGAGCGGTTTAGAACCGCTTTCTCACCTGTTCCGACGCTCGCCCTGAAGATCAGGTTGAATCTCCGGAGGATATCTCTAATCGCATTGACGAGGTTTCCAACCATCTCCCTATTTAGGAGATGATCGGCGGCAAGCTTCGTGTGGCCAGCCAATCCAACCGAGACCACGTGATCGGCGTGATCTAAACTTCTTGGAGGCGATGGGAGCTCAGCTGGCCTAGATTTGAAGATAATCTCCTTGAACTCCATCAGACTATCGGCTATTCAAGCTGTATTTAAGTATATTTGAACCTCATGTTTAAATTTTGCGAGCACTCTTCGAGGCTGAGGTAATGAGTTTCACGTTTTCAATCGTTATCGCTTCTCCGGAGACAGATGTTCAGCCTCTAGGACTTGGCGGAGATTTCGATGAGAACATCTCAAGGATTTATGAACTAGGCTATGATGGCGTGGAGCTCTTCGTCGAGGATCCCTATAGTATGCCGCTTAAAGAGGTTAAGGAGAAGGTCTCTAAACATGGGCTAAGGGTTACCGCGATTGGGACTGGCTTAACCTATACGAAGTTCGGCTTAAGCTTCACGTCTCCAAGTCCAGAGATTAGGGAGAAGGCCGTCGACAGGATAATTCGATACATTAGGCTCGCGGAAGAACTTGAAGCAGATGTAATCATAGGATCGGTTAAGGGAAGGTTTGAGGGATCATATCGAGATGGCTGGAATAATTTGAGGAGTTGTCTTGAGAGATGTTCGAGGGAGGCTGAGAGGGCTGGGATACACATCTTGCTTGAACCCCTGAATAGATATGAGTCGAATATAGTGAATAGGCTGGATGAGGGGGTTAAGCTGATTAGGGAGATAGGGTCTGGGGCATTGAAGCTCTTAGCCGACACCTTTCACATGAATATCGAGGAGAGAAGCATCCCAGAGGCCATTAGAAAAGCTAGACACCACCTCGCATATCTACACTTCTCTGACAGCAATAGACAGGCACCTGGGTCAGGCCATATAAATTTCAAGGAGATAGTAGGCGTGCTCAAGGAGATAGGATATGATGGAACCATATCATTTGAGATACTCCCAATCCCAGACCAATTCTCCGCTGCGAGGCAGGCGATAAATCAAATAAAAAAGTTGGTTTAGATCCTGTATATCGGCAGGGAGTACACGGATTTCCAGCCCTCACTTCCAGGCTCTTTAAGATATGGCTCCATCTCCTCCCTAGTTCTCAGGGTTACCTCCTCAACCGGCGGAACCTTTCCAGGCGGAAACGCCTCTAGGATCTGATCTATCAGTAAGGTCAGGTATCTTAGGATCGCGGCGACAGGTCTCTTAGCCTTCTCAGCCTTCGCGAGCGTCGGTCTCCCAACATTACCTATGGGAGTCGCCTTAAGCTCTATCGCCATATGCCCCTCGCCCTCAGACCATCTATGCGGCCTCCTATACGGCTCGACTGATAGGTCGAAGTGTCCCTCTGGGAGATACGATTTTCCGAAAGCATCCTTCGCGTAGCTCATGTCTATCATCTCCTTCGGGAATAGTAGTAGGCCTAGGGAGGTCTCGGCTTCAGCGGCGTGGATGAAGTTCGTCTCAAAACTATCCTTCCTACCGGTTGGGATGAAGAATTCCCTCACGGCTCTATGCCAGTCGAGGATCTGATAGATTCCCGGTAGCTGGTAGCGGTACATGAATTCATGTAGGGCTGATTTTAAGACCCATTGATGGCCGTGGTTGCTGATTATTATCTGCTTCCTGAATCCATCATTCCATAATCCGAGCATCACGGCTATCAGGGTCTCCCTGAGAACGGTCTCGGGCAAGATTATGTTTCCGGGGATTCCGATATGGTGATATGGATGGCTTCCATAGACTATCGGCCAGACGAGGTTTACAGGCCTCCCCTTCCTCTCCGTGTATCTCCTCACAGCCTCGATTATCTGAGTGACCTGAAGTGTGTCGTGGCCTGAGACTGAGTGCATCCCATGGACCTCGGTGCTTCCAACGGGGATGAACACTATATCGTTCTTCCTCCTATTCTCGATCACCTTATGCCTCGGGGTCGTTTGGATATAGGTTCCGGGCTTTCCGAGTTCGGGCGGTGACGGTATGCCATACTCCTCCAAGATTCTATCTATCTCCTCATCGGATGCCTCCCAGATCTCCTTCTTCAATCTCCCAACCGTGTTGTCCTCGAAGAAGATCGCTGGATGTTCGGTGACGAACCAAGCTTTCCCGGTCTTATCAACAACTCTCTTAACCTCGGACAAGTAGATCACCTCACATATACTCCCTAGGTCGAGTTAATTAATATTTTCGAAAGATCGAGATGAAGGCCATAAGCGTCAAAAATTGAAGGATGTGTTATGGCTTTATAAGGATCTTCGCGTGCTCGTCCCTATGCTCACTTATCAGCTTGAACGCATCTACCGCCTTCTCCAGCGGGAATCTGGCGGTGATCATCCTCGTCATATCTATTCTCTCTGACGCCATCAACCTTATGACTGATGGGAATATCCCATGCCCAGAATGCCCCTGAGATCCGAATACCTGAGCCCTCCTAACCTGAAGAACCTCAAACCAGATCGGAACGTGTCCAGCAGCCCTACCTATCGCCGCGACCTTAGCGTTAATCTTACTGCCTTCCCAGATACATCTCTCAATTGTTGGCCAAGTCTTGTTAAAGGCTCCGGCGGCCTCCACATACATGTCCGCGCCCTCTCCGTCCGTGAGCTCCAAGATCTTGTTCTCGACAGGCTCGTTAAGCCTTGTCGGATTTATCAGCTCATCGGCGCCGACGAGCTTAGCAAGTTCAAGCCTCTTATCATAGATCTCTGAGACTATCACCTTCGCCGCCCCAGCCGCCTTAGCCAACGCCGTCGCAGCCAATCCTATCGGCCCTGCTCCAAAGACGACGACATAGGCTCCCGGCCTAAATCCTCCAGCCCTCTCAAATATCGCGTTATAGGCTACCGATGTGGGCTCGACCAATGCTCCAGCCTCAAACCCCTTCTCCTCCCCAAGTCTATCGATTATCTCCCTTATCGACCAGCAGTGTCTCGCAGTCACCTTAACATATTCCGCATGTGCTCCATCTATGGTGAATCCGAGTTCTTGGAGGTTTACGCAATGGTTTGGATAGCCGTCCCTACATGCTCGACAATATCCGCACCAAATCATCTCCTCAGCGCAGACGGGCTCTCCAACCTCAAACTTCTTACCCTTGGCGTCGTATGCCTTGTCCCCGACCTCAACTATCTCCCCGGAAAATTCGTGGCCTATTACCACTGGGAAGGCCGTCAATCCAGGATATAGGATGTATCCATCCTCATCCTTCTCATACATGTGTATGTCGGATCCGCAGATCCCGCATGCCCTAACCCTTATCAGGACCTCATCATCCCTAATCCTCGGAATCGGCTTACGCTCAAGCTTGAGCTCGGGATATCTCCAAACCATCGATCCGAGGTAGGTTAATCTTCCTTCAATGTCTCTCGGCGTGGGCTTATACTCCGGCCTCGGATCCCATTTTGCATGTAAGACCGCTGCAAGCATATCCTTCTCCATAGGCATCATGGATAGCTTGTGCTTGCATAATTTAAGGTTAATTTGATGGCCGAAGGGCCGGGCTCACCCTCCCTTTTATCGATAAAGCAGTTGATGCGATCTCTTGAGGATTCGCCGAGCTCATCCGATATCTATGGGCATCCTCTTCAGCAGAGACTCCCTCGCGGCCTCGCAGATCTTCACAACATGTGCTCCATCCTCGACCGTCACCCTCGGCTCCTTATCCTCCTTAATGCAGCGCACGAAATCCTGGATCTCCTTAATGTATGAGTGGCCGAACCTATCTAGGAACCAATATGGGTAGTCCGTGTGGACCCCATTCTTATCAAATTTCTTGAAGTAAGTTGCCGCGGGCATCTCTATCCTGATGGAGGCCTTATCCCCTATTATCTCCGTCTTAACGTCATGGCCATATGGACATGCTTCGAAGACGCTCACGACTCCTAGAACATCATTCTCGAAAGATAGGAGACTCATAAGATATTGATCTCTCCCAAACGCGCCCCTAGACTCTGTGTAAACTCTCCTCACCCTAGATCCTATCAGCCAGTAGAGCATGTCGAAGTCGTGGCTACATGTTGTAAATAAGATGCCTCCGCTGAGCTTCTCATTCGCCTCCCAGCCACTATGAGGCTCTGGGTCGAATGTATTGGAGTATGCCAGCACAAGTCTTCCCAGATCCCCATCTTCGATGAGCTTCTTCACATTCTCATAGGATTTATCGAATCTTCTATTGTATCCGACCTGAAACTTCACTCCAGCCTTCCTAACCCTCCTCACCAAGTCCTCCGCCTCACTCGACTTGAGGCATAGCGGCTTCTCGCAGAAGACATGCTTCCCGGCTTCGATGGCCATCATCGAGACCTGATAATGTAGATTATTTGGGAGGCAGATGACGATCGCATCGACGCGCTCATCCTTGATCAGATCCTCGGGTGAGTAGTATGTTTTCTCGGCTCCAACCTCCCTCGCAAGCCTGTCAGCCGCCTCCCTAACCACGTCGGCTACGGCGTAGATCTTGGCATCCGTATATTGCTTTATGTTTCTCGCATGGAAGGCACCTATCCTCCCAGCCCCAATGAGTCCGAAATTTATCTGCCCGCTCATATTCTCTAGTTTCGACGGCTTATTAAAATATGTATTTTGGAGGTAAAGATGCTTGGGTGATTGATGCTAGACTACCGCGAGCTCAGTCTTCTTATCGAAGACATGCATCTTATCTAGGTCGAAGTTCAGCCATATAGTCTCTCCCACCGATGGCCTGATCGTTGGAGGGGCGACTACCTTCACAAGTGTGTCCCCAAGCTTTGTGTTTATTATCACGTCCTTTCCAAGCGGCTCTAGAACATAGATCTCGGATCTGATCGCCTGGACCTTCGACTTCTGTCCAGCCTCCTTCGCCTCCGGAGGTAGGGTTAGGGTGACCTTCAAGTCTTCAGGTCTAATCCCGAGCACGAGCTCAGATCCAGAGGCATTCTTCATGATTAAATCCGCTATATCCGGTGGTATCCATAGCTTGAACACGCCGAGATCTAGATAGTGTTCATGGTTCTCCTCGACCAGTGAACAGTCTAGGAAGTTCATGGGCGGGCTTCCGATGAAGCCTCCGACAAACATGTTTCTGGGTTTGAGGTAGAGTTCATCCGGCACAGCGCATTGCTGTAAAACCCCCTCCCTCAATACAGCGATTCTATCAGCCATGGTCATGGCCTCGACTTGGTCGTGGGTGACGTAGATGGTCGTGATCCCGAGCCTCTTCTGAAGCCTCTTAATCTCAGCCCTCATCACAACCCTTAGCTTAGCATCTAGGTTGCTCAAAGGCTCATCCATCAAGAATATGTCAGGCTCCTTGACCAAGGCCCTAGCCAAGGCAACCCTCTGCATCTGGCCTCCAGATAGTTGCGCTGGCTTTCTATCTAATAGATGACCTATCTCTAGGAAGTCTGCGACCTTCTTAACCTTCTCCCTAATCTCATCCTTTGGAAGCTTCTTCAATTTCAGGGGAAATGCTATGTTGTCGAAGACTTTCATATGGGGGTAGAGGGCATAGCTCTGGAAGACCATTCCAACATTCCTATCCTTTGGGGGTAGATCGTCAACGCACACATCATTAAAGTATACGTGCCCCTTTGTGGGCTTATAGATTCCGGCTATCATCAGCATGGTCGTGGTCTTACCGCATCCAGATGGGCCTAGCAGGGCCATGAACTCCCCATCCTTGATCTCAAGGTTTAGGTCGTTAACCGCCACAACTTTGCCGAAACGTTTCGTTAGATGTTCAAGCTTAACCTTAACCAAGATTTACCCCCTTAGATTAACATTTCACCATAGTGTATATAAGCTTTTTGGGATAAAATCTTTTGAAAGATTCTTTTATGAGTTGAATGCTCATCCCTTGTACGCTACTATCCTCATGGTCATCAAGTATTTCTGGGTGAGCAGGAAGAATATCATCGCTGGCAGGAGGTATAGGAGGGAGAACGCGGCCAGCATTCCATAATCGACGTGCTTGAACTGATAGGTCAGCTCACTTAGGGCAAGCGACAATGTATACCACTTCCTATCGGTGATGTAAGTTAGGACTAGAAGATACTCTCCCCAACCTGATAGGAATGCGAAGATGCTCACGGCGGCTATCCCTGGAAAGATGAGAGGCATCACAACTTTTCTCCACGCGGTGAACCTGCTACACCCGTCCACTAAAGCCGCCCACTCAAGCTCCCATGGGACTGAGTCGAAGAAACCCTTAAGCATCCAAGTATACATCGGGGATTCTAATCCAGCCTTGATTATTATCACGCTCAATAGGGTTAAGAATCCTTTGCCATAGAGTCCTATGGTGTTTAATATATACATCAAGGCTATTAGGAATAGGACTCCCGGAATCGAGTGCACGACAACAACGCTCTTCAATAGTGGGTCTCTACCCTTAAATTCGAACCTCGATATCGCGTAACCTGCGAGTGAGGTTATCGCAACCACCAGCCCCGTCGTTCCCAATGCGAGGAGCAAGGTATTTCGGACCAGCGGCCAATAGCTCTTATAGAGCGGCGTTCCACCCCAATAGATTGGACCCGTTAGGAAATAGAAGTTCTTTAGAGTTAACTTCTGTGGGATTAGGCTTGAGATGCATACTCCGCTGAAGGCTTGAGCTATTAGCCACCCGTACATCAGGATTATAGGCACCAGTGGGATGCAGACGATCGAGTAGACTATGATGTTTCCGATGAGCCACTTGATCTTCGCCTTCCAAATGAGTTTCCTATAACCTTCAGCCGTTATCATGGCTCTACACCTCTATTCTAGATGGTTCGAGCATACGCTTGAATCCGAAGACCTTGAAGTATATCGCGACCAAGATCAACGCGACCGTCGCCATGACTATGGCTAAGGCCGCCGAGTATCCAAATCTATATCCCTCGAATGCTGTGTGATATGTGAAGAGGGACCAGACCTCGACTCCTGATGTATAGCTGTAGCCATCCCATATAGCTAGGATCTCAGTATATGATCCGATCAGAGAGAGGGTTTGCCATGATGTTACAAATAGGATCGGCCACTTCAATAGAGGTAGTATTATCCTCCTTATTACATCCCAATCCGTCGCTCCATCCGCCTTCGCTGCATAAATTATCTCCAGTGGAATGGTCTTTATCGATGAGACGTAGATGACCATTCCCCAGCTTGCGCCAATGTATCCGTTCACGGCTATCATCACTAGCTGTGAGTAGGGTTTGTCGAGAAGCCATCTAACCCCCTTAAGTCCTATCCAGCTTGAGACTATCGATAATGGCCCATAAGTTGGGTCGGTGAACCAGAGCCATAATAGAGCATAGATTATCACCGGCGTCATCCTAGGTAGGAACCATAGAAGTCTTAACACTGACGCCACATTCTCGTTTCTAATGCAATATGCTGTTAGAACTCCAAGCACCAACGAAAATCCGGCATTAATTAATAACGTGCATCCAACGTATAGGATTGTTGTCTGGGCCACGACCGGCACCCTAGGATCGGCTACATGGAATATTGTGTAGTAATTTTTGAGAAGTGGGTTTAGAAAGTGTAGCTCGAAGCTTAATCCCATGTCGGTGAAAGACATCAAGACTGATAGAGCGCATGGCAACCCATACATGATCGTCAACGCGGCCAAGAAGGGTGTGAGGAAGGCTATAACGAAGAACGTCCTACTCTTCTCCTTTAGAAAGCTCTTAAGACCTCCCAAGGCACCCGTGCTGATCGAGACTTTAGGTTTCGCCACATAACCCCTTAAGAGATTTGAAAACTTTTTTGACATACTATCTTTTAAATAAAAAGAGGGAAATATAAGCCTTATTCCTTGATTACGATCTCCTCTCCAATCTCTGCTCTTAGAGCGCTCATTAGATCCTCAACGGCCTTATCGGGCTTCTTCTCACCCTTCTCCACCGATGTCACGGTATCAAAGGCTAGTCTAGTGTATACTGGCATCTTTGGATGGTTGAACAAGACGCTTGTATACTCATGCATGTAGACTATTGAGGATAGGAACTTGTTCTTCTTGAATTCTGGATGGCTGTATGTCGTAGCCCTAGACGGTAGCTTGCCTCCATAGATGCAGTGCCTCACATCGAATGTCGGCATGGTCTGTAAGACAGCTACCAGGAACGCCACCTCAGGGTTCTTGGCCTGCGATGATATCATGAACGCCCATGGATGGGTGTTCGTCGCCGGCTTTAGGCCCTTTGTTGGAGCTGGGACTAGGCCGAATCCGAGGTTCTCCCACTCCCACTCCTCTGGAACCTTTCCAAGCTCCTCGTGATAGGCTACGTGCTGATACTCAGCCCAATGCCAGCTTCCGCCAAACCAGAAGAGAACCCTGCCGTTAACGAAGTCTGTGTGGACGGTCCTCCAAGATGTGCCGGCCATCGCGGGCATGACCTTCTCCTCGACCGCGAGCTTGTAGAAGAGTTCTAGAGTCTTTAGCCAAGCATCCTTGTCGGCGATGAGCTTGCCGGTATCTGGGTCTCCGATCTTCCCACCATACTGGACGTAGAAGACGAACATGGGCTGAGCGCCTGGGGTCGGCCTATGATAGAATCCCCACTTAACCAGCCCCTTGTCCATAGCCTCCTTCGCGACCGAGATAGCGTCCTCCATCGTCCACTCGCCCTTCCTAATCTTCTCTGGGAGGGCGTCTAGGTCGGCGTCGCTCCATCCAAGCTTCTTCAAGACATCTCTTCTCCAGTAGAGCGGCCTACACTCAGTGTCCTGTAGGACCGCATAGGTCTTACCCTTCCATCTCATCGCCTCCCAAGCCCACGCATATGGGAACCAGTCGGTTAGAAGGAGCTTATATTTCTCAATGTAGTCGTCGATCGGTATGATATATCCTCCCTCAGCGAATGGGCCCACCCATTCATGTCCAGCTCCAAGGATCTCTGGAAGCTCCTTCGCCTTATAAGCAGCGATGACCTTCTCCAGCTTCGCCGACTCGACCACTCCCGAGAAGTCGATCTTAACGTTGGCGCCCATCGAGGCCAACATATTATTCAAGATAGCGCAGACATCCTTCGGATTATCCAGCCTATACTTGTCATAGCCTTTAGCACCAGGCCAGATCCTGATCGGGATGGCCGCGGCGGCCGGAGCCACCGTACTAGTTACCGTGGAAGTAACGGTTTTCGCTGGAGGAGCTGGACCAGTTACGGTGGTTGTAACGGTTTTACCCGGAACTGTAACGGTCTTACCAGCAGCAGTTACGGTGACGGTCTTAGGTGGGGGAACTGCGGCGCTACCCGCGAGATATCCACCAACTCCCGCGACTACTCCAGCGACTACGGCGCTTATAGCGACCTTTCCGGCGGTTGAGAGGGCCTCCCTCCTAGAGATCTTTTCACTCTCCAAAATATTTTGTTTTAAGTTCTTCTTTTTTTCCTGAGGAGCCATACCTATAGACGACTCCGGATATATATAAGTCTTGTTTGACAAGATCTATAAAGGTCTATTGAGACATATATAAGCATTCTTTGAGGCCTGATGTTAAGGTTTGATAAATTTGATAAAGAGAGGTTAATTTCATCAGATTCCGATTGCATAGTGTATGTTAGAGGTTTGCGTCGATTATCCGCTTTACTGGTTTTTAACGTCGTGGATCGGGCTTTCAGTTTCTTACAAGCAAATTTCGTAGGGTTTCTAAAACGGTCTTCGGATCATTCGTCGTTATAAAATCGACATCGGACTCCTCACATTCCTTAACCTGTTCAGGTTTATCAACATCCCAGACATTCACGAGTAGACCGCTCCTATGGCATAGCCTGACGAGCCCTTTACTTAGCTTCTTGATGTGTATCGATGCTATATCGACTAGGTTTTCAGCCAACATATCTATCGCATCTCTCGGATTTATCTCGGGTAGATCTGCTTGAATAGGGATTCTGGGCTCGGATAGCTTAACCTTCCTAGATATGGTGAGCGGGGCTAGGATCATGCAGTCATGGATCATTTTAAATTCCCTCACCATATTCAACACCTCATCCTCAATCCCCTCCTGTTTGATGTGTATTGCCACCGCTGTCTTACCCTTCGCAAGCCTCAAAACCTCTTCAACAGTCGGTATCCTAACATTCTTGAACTCCTCCCCAAACCATCCACCGGCATCGAGCTTCCTTAACAGCGTCAAGCTATAGCTCGATACAAGTCCACCGGCGCTCGTAGTCCTGTTAACCGTATTGTCATGCATTATGACGAGCCTGCCATCCTTAGAAGCTCGGACATCAAACTCGATATAGTCCACACCGAGTTCGATTGCCCTCATAAATGATGGGATAGTGTTTTCAGGAGCTAGGGCGGGAGCACCCCTATGCCCTATCACGAGCATGCCCTTCTTTCTCCACTGATCAGATTATGGCTCCTATATAAGGACTTTACGCTCGGACCCAACTCCATATATTAGCGTTACCGGATTAACTAAGTACTTTGGGGGCCATGCTCTTCATCCTCTACACCACGGGGCGATGTAACTTAAGATGCAGGTATTGTGGGGGTAGCTTCGATGACTCCATCGTCCCATGGACTGTTCGATACTCGGTGGATGATCTGTCGCGGATTCTTAGGGATGGCGACGATATAGCATTCTATGGCGGAGAACCCCTCCTAAACATAGACTTCATCAGATCTGTTATGGATAAATTTAATGCATCACACTATATCCTGCAGACCAATGGACTCCTCCTAAACAAGCTGGATCCAGATCTGGTCAAGAGATTCGACACGATCCTAGTCTCGATAGATGGGCCTAGGTGGCTCACGGACCTGAATAGGGGTGATGGCGTCTATGATAGGGTCGTCGAGAATTTGAGATGGCTTAGGAGAGTGGGCTATGAGGGTGATCTGGTCGCGAGGATGACGGTAACGGAGGACTCTAATATCTATCGCGATGTAAGACACCTACTAAATCTTGGGCTATTCAACCATATCCATTGGCAGCTCAGCTTCATCTGGGTTGAACCTTGGCATGATCTCTGGGGCTGGATTAGGGGAAGCTATGAGCCTGGTCTCAGAAAGCTCTTGGATCGATGGATTGAGAGGATGAAATCTGGAGTTGTGGAGGGGATCGCCCCCTTCCAAGGAATTCTCACGAGAATTTTGAGAGGTGGGGTTAAGCCTCCATGCGGCTCAGGAGTCGATTCATTCACGGTGGTGAGCGATGGGAGGATCATAGCATGTCCGATCGCGGTGAGGGAGCCTTGGGCTTATGTCGGGAGGCTTGAGGAAATCGACAGGGAGAGGATTGAATGCTATAAGCCTCCAATAGGCGAGCCGTGCCTCTCCTGTAAGTATTTCGAGATCTGTGGAGGAAGATGCCTCTACACCCATGTGGAGAGGCTTTGGGGAGATGAGGGGATGCAGGCGATCTGCGAGGTGTCGAAGTTCATCATAGACCTAATCTTGGATAGGATGCCCATAATCGAGAGGCTCTTAGATAAGGGAATAATAGCTGAGGAGCAGCTGATCTACCCAAAATATAACAACACCATCGAGATAATGCCGTAAGGTTAAAATTGGCTGAAATATCGCTTGAGCAGAGCCGAGTTCGTGGGGGGAAGGAAGAGCCTAAAGCCGTCAAAATATATAAGACCCCGAGTTGAGATGGTTCAATAGGGCCCGTAGCTCAGCCTGGTTGGAGCGTCCGGCTGATAACCGGGAGGTCGTGGGTTCGAATCCCACCGGGCCCACCTCATAAAGCCCGATCTCTTCATCGGTTAGATGGATAGTTTGATGATTATTCCCGTTACCATTCCCGAGAAGTTGAAGATTGAATGAGTTATGATCGCCGGGATCAGGGAGTTTAGAGATGTCTTGAAGTGGCCGGCGATCACCCCCAAGATAAACGCTCCGGCGAATATCAAGAACATCGTCAGAGGGGTTTCTGAATGGGCGCTAAAAGCTGGTAGATGGGTTAGAGCAAAGATTGTCGATGAGATCATGATCGCCCCCCATCTGCTAATACATCTCATCAAGCAGCCCAGAAGAAGTCCCCTAAATAGAAGTTCCTCGCCGATTGGGGCCAAGATCAGGACCATGGGAATCAGTAATGGAATGCTCACTTGGATTTGATGAGATGTTGGTGCCAAGATGCTCGTGAGATAAGTTAGTGGTAGAGCTGAGACAAGCGAGATCGCAACAACCCTCACCATAGACTTGAATGTAAATGTTAAGCCCATCAGATACCTATATTCGTCTCTGAACAGCATGACCGCTGTTAACATGCTTAAGACAATGAAGGCGGTCTGGATCGAGAACATCGCACATACAAGCCCGCCGACCTGGCCAGCTATCCCACCTATCAGGTTGCTGAATAAGAATATGAGGATCCAGAGGCCGAGTGCCTTGAAGATACATGAGATCCTTAATCTGACATCGAGGGACACTCTCACCTCACCTATGAGCCTATTTGGACTGCCCCTGCCCTATGAGCGACTTCACCATTCTCTGAAGCCTCTCCTCACTCTCATGGACTTTCCTAGATACTTCTTGGAAGACCTTCTTCCTCTCATTTAGAGTCTTCCACCTATCCTTGATCATTCTTGAGATCTCGTTTGGGTTCGGCGATCCGATGGTTCTCCTCATTCTAACAGTCCTTGATGGCTCTTTGATGACTTCGAGGACTTTCTCCGGAATATCTACCTCCTTGCCGAGAACTCTTCTCGATACCTCTTTAATCATGTTTAGATCCAAGTCTTTCATTCCCATCCCCTTCTCCACGAGCACCTTGACGACCTCGCCGACTATCATGTGAGCCTCTCTAATCGATATCCCCAGATACTTGACTAAGTTCTCGGCCAGGTCTATCGCTGGAGCATAGCTTTCTGAGATGACCTCGCGCATCCTCTCAACCCTAAACCTTACATCCTTCACGACCTTGGAGAATATCCTGAGGATTGCTAAAGTCTCCTTTAAGGCTTCGAAGATTAGCTGCTTCTGGTTTTGGAGGTCTCGATTATATCCGGTTGGAGTTCCCTTAAGCTCCATTAGGGATGCTGTGAGCAGCCCGGAGATCCTCCCAGCCCTCGCCCTCACCAATTCAAGTATGCATGGATTCTTCTTATGGGGCATTATGCTGGACGGCGATGCAAGCTGATCGGGGAGTTCGAGATATCCGAACTCGCTCGAAGACCATATTATGAAATCCTCCGAGACCCTGCTTAGAAAGGTTGCTAGAATCGATGAGATCGAGAGAGACTCTAGCGCGAAGTCTCTTGAACTTACGGCATCTATAGAGTTCTCGACAACTCCGTCGAATCCCAAGAGCTCGGCGACCCTAGGCCTATTCAAGGGTAAGCTCGATCCACCTATCGCAGATGCTCCAAGCGGAGACTTATTCACCCTCCTATAACACTCCTCCAATCTCTCAAGATCTCTGGAGAGGTGATCGAATAATGCGAGTAGATAGTGTGATAGGTTTCCAGTCTGCGCGTGCTGGAGATGGGTGTATAGCATTAGTGGAGTATCTCTCTCCTCCTCAGCCCTGGTCAGGATAATCTCCATTAAGTTAAGGAGCTCATTCCATATCTCAAGCAGATATCTCCTGATCCTAAGCCTTATGTCGAGGGCGACTTGATCATTTCTAGACCTCCCGGTATGGAGTTTTCCGCCGACCTTCAACCCCACCATCTCTATCAGCCGAGTCTCGATGAATTCATGGACGTCCTCGAATTCCTCAGCCTTCAAGCCCATCTTTCCCCTAAGCCACTCACCCTTAATCCCTTCAAGGGCCCTTAAGATCTTCTCAAGATCTCCGCGGCCAATTATCCCCTGCTCATACAACATTATCGCGTGAGCCTCGCTTCCCAAGATATCCTCTAAGAAGATCTCCGAGTCTTCTTCAAGGGATGATAGAAACCTCGCAGCCTCCCTATCTAAGGGCTTGCCAAGCCTCGAACGATAGATTCCAGAATCCAAGCCGATCCCTCAACCAAGCCCAAGACCGCACTAATTAATCATTACTCCAATTCATCGATGGATAGAAAAAGATGTTTGGACCGGGCGGGATTTGAACCCGGAACCCCGATAGTTAACTTTTTAAGCTGAACACGAGAAATATTAAAAAAGCTTGTTAACAGGACGTAGGAGTCTTCAGGAGAGGCTTCGAATCTACGAGGAGGCTATTAGGTTAAAGGAAAGGGGATTTGGCTATAAGCGGATCGCAAAGATCCTTAAGGAGAAGTATGGTTCCTCTCCGAGTCCAGGCATGATATGCAATTGGGTCAAGGGAAGACATCACCCACTTGGAAGTTGTAATAAGTTAGTGATGGGGGCCTGAGCTGGCCTATGTGATCGGAGGATGGCTTGGCGATGGAACCCTCGCGCTTGATAGATCCCGTTATCAATACTATGTCAAGCTCTCAGTTAAAGACTATGACTTCGCTGAAAGCTGGGGGGTATTATCTTTCTAAGGCAGTGGGTAAGTCAAGTCCATATAAGCCGAGATGGAGCAAACATAATCAGAGATGGGTTGTTAGAGGATCTTCCATCCAGCTGTATCTCATCTTAAAGAGGGTGAGATCTACTGGAAATCCATGGACCCTAATCAGGTATCTAAATCCTTATCCAGCCTACGCCCTCCGCGGATTATTTGATGCTGAAGGTAGTGTTTGCCCCCACTGGTATGAGATAGGATTCACAAATACGAACATAAAACTCATCACGTTAACACAATGGCTATTAAGAACGCTCGGGATAGAATCGAGAAGCTACTCACATATGATGAAGCGGTTTTTAAAAGATCCTCAAAGTGGTAGGATATATCAACGGAGACAGACCGTCCTCTACGACCTCAGGATTCGCGGTCGGGTAAATATTCTCAGATTTGCTGAAAGAGTCGGGTTTACGATTAAGAGAAAACAGAGAAAGCTCAAAGAGCTACTTCAAAGATATAGAGCCAGCCAGCTTTAGCATATCGGACTAAAGGAGTAATGGAGTGAGAGGTGTTGGGCCGGGGGGTTTTGAGGCCCCGTTT
>JAGGTD010000048.1 GCA_021163925.1 Nitrososphaerota archaeon | reverse complement strand
TGCGAGTATGATGGAAGCCTGAGCGGGGCATTGGTCAGCGAGGCCGTTTCATGGGGTAAGGTTAAGCCCGATGCGAGGAAGGTTACCGTCCACGGCGACGCCACGATAATCTTCCCAATCCTATTGGCATCGATCCTCGACAAGCTCTAAGATTATCTCCGCCTATTCACAACTTGCTGCTCCTTGATGAATTGTAGGTGGAGAATTCCATTAATGTAGGATTTCTTCAAGACCTTGACCGGATATGGGAGCTTAACGATCCTCTTAAACCCCCTCCCACCCCTTATCAAGAGCTTCCTACCCGAGATCTTAATGGAGACCTCTTCCTCCGGGCCTGGGACTTGGGCTGTGAGGGTGAGTAGGTCTCCATCCTCAACCAATTCAAGTGGATACTCGATCCTCGGCCTATAGGTCTTTAACGCCTTCTTGATCTCCTTAAACCAGTAGACTCCGAGTAAGGCGATGACTCCTATCAAGATCAGTCCTAGAACCCCTCTCCCAAGTCTCAGCATTAGGGAGAAGAGTATGAGTAATAGCAGGGTTGCGAGTATTCCTAGGATAAGCTTCGAGGCCTCCTCGGCTCGGCTCTCTCCTCTCACCTCTCCCCAATAGTCTCGGCTGCTAGGGATCTTTTAAGAATTAGCCGCCTATGATCCTGATATAATGTAATTCCACGACCCCCTTCTCCGAGAAGATGGAGCCCACGTTAATCGTGTTGTTGAGTCTCCAGACCAGCACCCTATCCAATCCCTTTCCAGTAACCCATGAGCTTATGAACTCGCTCAAGCTCTCCTTGAGGAGCTTGGGAGACCTATAGGTGATGTTTCCCTCCAAGAAGATCAGATTCGCATTTATCCTCTCCGGATACATGATTCTAAGCTTAAAGTCTCTCAAGATGCTTATGGTGAGGTTATAGAGGTCAATCCTAACGGTCGTGGGAGCGACCCCGGTCAAGCTCTTCAAAAACGAGTTGAAGGACTCCTCGGGCGTGGATCCCAAGCCTATGAAGTATTTTCCCGTGAACTCGGCGCCAACCGTTGCTATGGTTCCGAGCTGGGCCACCACCCCTCCGGCGGGCGACGTGTAGACTGGGATCACGTAGACGAGGTAGTCTCCTATCTGGTAGAGTATTGTCTCCCCTATCCTGGGATTCTCTAAGAGGGTTCTAAGCTTCCTAAACTCCGCAAATCTCTCCAAAGCCTCCCTAGCGGCTGATGGGCCTAGAAGCTTAACCTCAGACCCTATCGGAACCCTATAGAAGATCTTCTCTCCAAGATTCGGGTAATCGTTCCTCACCACCATGAATCCGGCCAGATTTCTTCCGGGAGAACCTCTTAGCTGAAGCGATAGGAGCCCTATGAATTCCGGCCTCTCAAATCTTGGAGGCTGGGTGATGATGTAGTATACGTGGACTCCCTTTGGTATCTCATAGAATTCTCTCGCTTGGATATAGGTTGCGGGATCATCGACATGATATATGTTGAACATCTCGACCTGATACTCGAAGACCTCCTCGGGAAACCTTGTCTGATTCTTAAGCCAATCCGGAAACTTCTCTATCAAAAGATCTGGATATGCTTTCTTTATGAGTTTGCTGACGAAGTCATCTCCGGTTATCAGCAACTTTATCTCCCCATCATAGACATCTATCAAGGAATAGCCTATGAATCTGACGAGCTCGTGATCCTTGCTCCACGGAACCTTACTTGCTTCGAGTCTGATTATCAGGGGCATGAGCCAATAAGTCCTATTCCCATCGGTCACTGGGAACATGTCGACATATCTCCCTCTCCAGATGTAGGTGAAGTAGGGAAAAATGAGCTCCATCCTATCATATACATCTCGATATCTGATTATCCTAACCTGCTTATCGGGATATGAGAGGAAGAAGGTGACGTCGAAGAACCAGGTCATCGGGGGTGAGACGACCACCCCTCCATTTCCATGGTAACCGACTCCGCTCACCTCATCGCTCTTCTCCTTCCCCAAGATTATCGCTGCCCAGGTGGTGTCGAATAATCCTCCCTCACCATAGTAGATTCTCCTCTGCTTGAAGAATATCGATGGATTGATTATAGTCCCATTATTCGCGTCGAGTAACAGGAATCCACTGGGGACATGAGTGTATACGAGGTGTTCATTATACCAGATATCGGCGGGAGGGATGCCGCTCGGCAGGACCGGTTTCATGGATGCGCTCCAGTAGAGCCTGTTCCTGAATCGCAGAATGTCTGAGTCCTCGAAGTCTATATATGGTATCAACCCTATCTCCGGCTTGAGCTTCGTGAAGGCCGCATCCCAATCCCAAAGCCTAACGGTTTGAAGATCCCTGTAGATACGTGAGAGCTGGGACGAGTTTAATGCATGGGTTTTCGCGGTAAAGTTATAGATAACGGTTCTGACGTCATCTATATCCGCGAGATACCTGTTCACGGCTATCTCCTGCTTGACGTATGGGCCGAGCCACTCAACCTTCCTAGCATCCGCTACGCTATTCTGAATCGAGACTATGGCGAATATTGTTAAGAGTATTAGGATTATTGTCCCAGCCTTGATCTTATATGCGTAGATGAATCCGGTTCTAGTCTTATCGAGATACACGAATAAGATCATTATTGCGGAGATTATGAATGCCCCGACTATGAAGATCTTGGTGTTATAGTCTATGTAGCTTGGGAAGAATAGGTTGAACCCGGTCCACGCGACACCTATCGCTATCAATGTTTCGATGACCTCTACCGGGATCCTGATAATCCCTGTCTTCAGATAGTTCACGATAGACTCTGAGGCTGCCTTGACGAGCATGGTTAAGCCCACTAAGAGTATCAGTCTAAGCCCGAACGCCGAGAGAAGCGGTGGGAGTAGAATTGTTAGAGCCGGGATCGATGAGATCACAGTCATCGCCGGGGCTATGTCATTGATGCTTGCCGGGATGAATGATAGACTCATCACTCTCGGTATGTTGGTTAATCCGAAATCGACTCCGCTTAAAGCGGCGATAACGCCCATCCCGAAGATAGCGTTTGAGAGTAGTATTGCTCCGATCAAGGTCTTCGTGGCCTGCCATGCCAAAAACTTGCCGAGACTCATCTGATATGCTGAGTAATCGAGATCCCTAGGCTCGATATATCCAGTTCTATGATAGAATTTTATGAATAGTTTGAGGAGCCAGAAGGTTAGCGAGTTCCTCCTTCTAAAGTTGAATCTGAAGAATGCTATGAAGGAGAGTATGAGTCCGCCGATAAATGAGAAATAGAATGGTCTTACGAATAGGTCTCCGAACTCCCAGAGATTCAGGGAAAACCAGATGCCTTGAGATATAGAGACTATGAGCATGATTACGGCTATGATCGATATGAAAACGTATAGAATCCTTCTTCTCGAGTCTCTTCGCCGCAACCCGGACACCAACCCTTACATCCATCTACCTCTTAAACGGCTTAGCATCCCTCCAGAGATAATCGAAGTATACTTTAGCTATTCTCGCAAGGGCTACGTGATCCGACCAGATCGCGATGTTGGGCACCTCATCTTCCTCAGCTCCTAGAACTATTATTGTCTCCCTTGAGTCTGAGATGGCTCCTCCGCCGAACATCTGATCTCTAAGCCTGATCTCCGCCACCTCTCCGAGCTTCTTAGCGAGGTTCGGGTCGCATGATCTCGATAACATTATCTTAATCTCACCACCCCTATTAGCTATCAAGGCCAAGGAGGGGAAGATGAGGTTTAGGAGGTCTTTATTCATCCATGGAGCGGCTATCTGTAGCTCGCTTTCACATCCGAATATGAGATCTCTTATCTTTGAGAGTATGTTCGTCTCGCCCCTAAGAACCCATACATCATGTTTCTCCTTCTCTCCAGTTCGCTGATAGATTGATAGTAGCTCAGCCAACGCCATCTCCTCATATCGTTTAAGCTCGTGCTCGATTCTCATCCTATTGATGTCTAAGGCAATCTTAGGCGGTCTGGCATAAAACTTCGCCGGCCTCCCACCTTCACTCCTAATCCACCCCTTCTTCCTCAGACTCTCTAGGACGTCATAGATCTTTGAGTATGGAACTCCAGCGGCCTCACTTAGCTCGCTTGCCGTGAGCTTCCCCGTCTTAAGTAGTGAGATGTAAGCCCTCATCTCATAGTCTGTTAAGCCAAGGTTATGGAGAGCTCTTCTAAGCTTCTCATCGATATTGATCGTCATCACGCTTAGAGTATGTACTACTGCTATATCAAATTATGTTCTCGACTTGAACCTCAAAAAAGGGAGTTTATGAAGATTTACTCAAAACTTGACTCAGACCCACTTTTTCCAGACTTTGTCTCCTTACGCCTAGCAGCGGCGATCACGTCATCTATCCTTAGGATCATGGCCGCCGCCTCGAACCCGCTCTTCAATGCCTGCTCCTTCACCCTTAGAGGCTCTATCACCCCGGCCTCGAACATGTCTTGAACCTTTCCTGAGAATACCTCGATTCCATATCCATGTTGCCCACTCTCATGCTTTGTCCTAAGCTCGGTTAAGATCTCAACGGGCTCGAGGCCTGAGTTTTCTGCGAGTATTCTCGGAATCATCTCTAGAGTTTCGGCGAATGCCAGCATGGCGAGCTGCTCCTTCCCTGGATACTTTGGAGCCTCCTTCTTTATCACGGATGCTAAGGCCATCTCGGTGGCGCCTCCTCCTGGAACATATTTCATGTTTTGGATCAGGGAGATCAGGTTCATTATCGCGTCGTTTAACGCCCTCTCGGCCTCGTCCAGCTGTCGCTCAAGTCCAGCTCTAATCAGTATCGAGACGGATTTCGGATTCTTGCAGTCTCTCACGAAGACCATTCTATCCTCTCCGATCTTCCTCTCCTCAACTATTCCCGCGGTTCCAAGGTCTTCTGGAGTTAAGTCGTCGAAGTTCGTGACTATCCTCGCGCCGGTCGCTCTTGAGAGCTTCTCCATGTCGGAGCTCTTAACCCTCCTCACGGCCAATATCCCAGCCTTAGCCATGAAGAACTGAGCGATGTCGTCTATGCCCTTCTGGCATAGGACCACGTTCGCCCCGACTCCGACAACCTTGTCAACCATCTCCTTGAGGATCCTAGTCTCCTCATCCAGGAACTCCTTCATCTTCAATGGATCTCGAATCCTTATCTCGGCGCTGAACTCGGTCTTCTCGATCTCGAATGGGGCGTTTATCAGGGCTATCTTAGCGTTCACTATCCTCTTCGGCATCGCTGAGTGAACCACTTCCTTATCAATTATCACCCCGTTTATGAGCTCGCTCTCAAGTAGGCTCTTACCCATCTTCTTGATTATCTGAATGTTATCCTTATCCGCGTATAGTTTTCCATCTCTCTCCTCGATTATTCTTAAGACGGCCTCTAAGGCGAGGTTCGCGATATGCTCCTTAGCGAATCCGAGGGATTTGCTGCCGAGAGATGTCAGCAGGATCTTCTTAAGAGTCTCCTTATCCTCAAGCTTTACGGGTCTTGCGATCTTGTCGAGATGCTGTAGAGCTATGTCGAGAGCCCTCTTATATCCTCTTATGATCGTGCTTGGATGGATCTTCTGCTCGATCAATTCTCCCGCGCGCTTGAGCAGCTCTCCCGCTAGAATCACGACGGTCGTCGTCCCATCTCCAACCGTGTTGTCCTGAGCCTTAGCAGCCTCTATAAGCATCTTAGCGGCGGGATGCTCGACATCCATCTTATCCAAGATCGTTGCTCCATCGTTTGTGACCACCACATCCCCAATGCTGTCAACAAGTATCTTATCCATCCCCTTAGGCCCTAGGGTGGTTCGAACTATCTCGGCAATTATCTTCGCAGCGGCTATATTATTTCTTTGAGCGGCTTTACCCCTAGTTCTAGTGGTTCCCTCCTTCAGGACTATTACGGGTTGACCGCCTGCTCTTGGAGCGTAAGCCATTCTTCCACCTCCATTACATCTCCAATTCTAAATTACCATAGGATGGTGAAGTTGAGGCAAATATAAACCTTAATTAATAATGTTCTAGCTCCATGCGGATGTCAGGCGGCCGTCGCTCTCTACGTGAATTTCAGACAATATTTCACCTACTGAGCGCTCTTCTAAGCGTGGAGATCTTTTAGACTTTAATACAGGTTAGGGGCATCGACGGGCGGATCGCCTTCCATAGAGCAATATGACCGTTATCTTGAGGAGTAGTAGCCTCGTAGGAGCGTTCTAGCGGCTCTCTCAATATCCTCTCTCCTCACAGTCCTCCTCCCAGCATATTGGGCTAGGCTATAAGCCTCCCTCGCTATAGCTAATCCAAGTTCTTCGAGGATTTGTCGAAGAGCCTCGGCGGCCTCCTCACTCGCCCTTGCGGCTCCAGCCTTCTTGATAAGCCTGTGAACGGGTGCTAGGGAAAGCTCATTTGGACCCAAGCTCAAGCTCACCAAGATAGCGTGTCCCTTGACATATTTAATAGTTTATCACATGGTGTCTTGGTCGCCGATGATATGACTCATGGCATTTAGACATATATTCACAGATAATCCTTCAAGGAAATCCTTAGAAAGTTTTATTAGAGAAGTTCGATCATTAAATTTGGTTTTAAGAGATGTGGGGAGAGAAGGTTGTATGCCCGCATTGCGGGAAGTTGACCAATAAAGCTCCATACTGCAAGTATTGTGGGAAGCCACTGGACCTGCCTGAGGAGAAATCACCTGAAGCAGAGGAGGCTGAGTCTGAGGAGGCCAAGAAGGAGATTGTGATAGAGAGGGTTGGCGAGGAGGTCTTGGAGAGGAAGCCCTCGGTTCAAGAGATCTCAGAAGAGCGTAAGATAGTTGAGCAGCTCGCAAACGTGTATAGTTGGAGGAATAGTTTACTCGAGCTCTTCCTGAACGGCGAGGCATCGGCGGAGGTCTTCGTGGAAATCTACAAGGAGTATAGGAATAGGATCAAGGCGGTCAATTCTAAGAGGCTTGAGATGATAAAGTCGCTTGAGGATAGGATTAGCGAGTTGAACTCAAAGCTGGAACAGCTTAAGATCAGGCATGAGATAGGAGAGATCCCTGATAAACAGTACATAACTGAGAAGCTCTCGATAGATAGAGAGCTATCCAAGATAAAGCCTAGGCTGAACATACTCCATAACGCCTTCAACGTAAAGCTCGCGGATCTCCCAGAGTATGAGGCGAAGATAAGGGAGTTTAGGGATAGGATAAGCTCCGAGGGGGTCTCAAGAGGTTTAAGCGAGGAGGATGTCAACATGATAGTCTCAGATCTCGACGAGACCCTCGAATCCTTGAAGGACTTATTGGAGCTCCATAAAAAGCTCAAGAGAGAGCTTGAGAAGATAGAGCTTAGATATAGGGTTGGAGAGCTTACGGAGGAGGAGTATTTGGCGGCCAAGCAGAAGATTGAGAGGCAGATGGAGATCTGAGAACTGAATCCTTAAGTCGAGGAGCCGTCAATTAATCTCACATGGTTAGGATTGTTGTGGTCGCGGTTCCGGGAGCTGGGAAGACCACGATATTGAAGAGGCTCCTCGAGAAAGTCCCAGGCTTAAAGGTTGTTAATTTCGGAGACTATATGTTCGAGGAGGCTAGGAAGGGCTTCGGAATCTCCGATAGGGATGAGATGAGGAAGAAGCTTAAGCCGAGAGACTATAAGCTCCTCCAAGAGAGGGCGGCTGAGGCGATAGCGAGGCTGGATGGAGACCTGATAATAGACACTCACGCCGTGATAAAGACCTCCTTCGGATACTATCCAGGTCTGCCATCAAGGGTTGCGGAGATCTTGAACCCCGATGCGATAGTCGTCTTAGAGTTTAGGCCTGAGGATATACTCCAGAGGAGGCTTAAGGATTTGAAGGCTGAGGAGGGCGTGAAGAGGGTTAGGGAGATAGAGAGGATTGAGGATGTCCAAGAGCATCAAGAGCTTGGGAGAGAGATGGCGATGGCCGCGGCGAATCACGTCTGCTGCTACCTTACATGCTTGAGATACCTTGAGCCTCAAAAATATCCATATCAACACGCTGAGGAGGCTGCGTCAGCTCTAGCGGAGATCGTGGAGAAGTTTAGAGAGGCTGAGAGAGGCTGAGATCGCTTGGAGACATTACCGATCGAGTGAATCGGCCACAGATTTACGGGCGGTTGTTATGTAGACTGTGTGAGCGTGCATTAGATGCTCCGGCCTAGTCATCCCACGCTTAACCCTCATATTCCTCAATAAGATCTCGACGGTCGAGATGTCGGCGAAGCCACTCTCCTTGAGCGCGTCAACCGTCTCTATCACCTGTTCTATGGTTGGGCTTATTGAGACAAATATCCCGCTATCCTTCAAGGCTTCATAGGATGGCTTGACGGCGAGCCATGGGGTCGGTATGTCGAGGATGACCGCGTCGACATCCCTCTCATCTATCCTCTCGGTTAGATCCCCATGCTTGAGCTCGACAAAATCCCTTAAACCAAGTGATTCAAGCCTCTTCTCCGCATTCTTGAGATACTCCTCGTTGACATCATAGCTGTAGACCTTTCCATGTGGGGCGACGTGATAGGCGAGGACCGCCGTCAATACGGCTGATCCAGTTCCACCCTCGACGACCCTGCTCCCGCATCTAACCCCGCTCATCAAGACTATGTAGCCTAAATCCTTTGGGTAGACGATCTGGGTTATCCTCGGAAAGTTTAGGACGTGGTCGAGTATCGTAGGCTCAAACGCCGTCCAAATCGATCCAGTATTCGTCTTGATCCTGCTCCCATACCTCTTCCCGATCACGTCGTCGAGATCTACGTATCCCTCGCTCGTGTGAAATCTCTCACCCCTCTTAACGGACACGAGATACCTCTTCCCTCGCTGGGTCACGAATAGGACTCTATCTCCCTCACCTATAGTCCTCATGGCCTCTAGGTTTAGGTGGAAGATGGAGGCTTTAGGGGTTCATTTATGGATGGTGCCCTAAGCAAGCCATTAGGAGTCGTTCAGCTGATCGTGCTCTTGAAGACCAATCCCTGAACCCTTGCGAGGAGGAGGATGGCGATGGATGTGATGAGGGGCACGCCTATTATCGGAATCAGGGAGCCTACCAGAGCTAGGAGCCAGGCGAGGATGAAGGTGACCATATAGATCGCGAGATAATCTCCATAGCCTATCTTCCTAATCCTCTCAAGAACCTCGCTGAAGCTGAAGACGGCGCCAACCCTCCCAACGTATATCATGTGCGGTATGGCCATGAAGAGGTAGAGGCCGGCCAAGACCCCTATTATGAATGAGGCGATGTAGACAGGCGTCATCGACATAATCATGGCATATGGGTTGAGGATTGTCCTGAATCTGAGGGGCACGCCTATCAGGAAGATTATCAGAGCTGTCGGTATGAGTATTATTAGGTAGGCCGCGAAGAGCTTTAGCCCATCGATAAACATCTCACCCCAATCGCGGTATTCTGGGAGTCTCTCACCTCCCTCGATAGTCTCCTTAATGCATCTATACATGTATCCGAGCGCGAAGAAGGTTGGAACTATCAAAAATGATAGTAAATGTAAGACTCCTAGGGCGACCGCCCTACTGTATGGATTTGTTGCGTATCTGAAGCCGTCGCTCAGCAGATCTCCAAGCTCAAGCCGCTTCATGCATCGAATTTTCCTTAGATCTAGATAAGTTTTTTCCGAGACTCCTTATATCATAACCATGACAAATTCATTTTGGAGAGCTTGAGGATTGGGAGGAGAGTTTTCCTTATGCTGATCATATCCATGCTCACGGCCATAGGGTTAATAGCTTTCAGCATATTCGGGATGAAATTTAAAGCCGAGAAGAAGCCCAAGAAAGTAGAGTTGAAGATCAAGCTCCCCCAGCCATCCTATAAGAGCGAGACCTCGATCGAGGAGGCCTTGAAGCTTAGGAGGAGTATTAGAGAGTATGAGGATAGGCCGCTGACGATAAAGCATGTCTCACAGCTCTTCTGGGCAGCTCAGGGGGTGACGAAGCCGGATCCATGGCTGCGGGCTGGGGGCTTTAAGACCGCTCCATCGGCTGGAGCAACCTATCCACTCGAGGTCTATATGGTGGTTAAGGAGGGTGGGGTTGAGGGGCTTGAACCAGGAATATACCATTATCTCCCAAAGACCCATGAGATCGAGCTTGTCAAGAAAGGCGATTATAGTAGGGAGCTTATGAGGGCGGCCTTAGATCAGGAGTGGGTTGGGGCGGCGGCCGTGAACATGGTGATCACCGCCGTCTATGAGAGGACGACCAAGAGATATGGTGATAGGGGGATAAGATATGTCCACATGGAGGTGGGGCATGTAGGAGAAAACGTCTATCTACAGTGCGTGAGCCTGGGCTTGGGATGCGTGGTCATAGGAGCATTCTACGATGATCGGGTCAAGGAGATCTTGGGGGTGGATGAGGCCCCACTCTACATAATCCCAATAGGATTCAAGAAGAGCTAAAGGCGAGGCCGCAGACTCAGACCCGATTAACCTCGCATCACCTAACCTAGACCCAAAGCTAAACCTAAATAAGGTCTCAATGATAGATAATATCTGGCTGTGAAGAGTCAGAGTTAAGCGGATTGGATGAAGTGAAGGCATTTGACTGAGCCACAACATATTTAATATATCCGGTAAGTTCACAGAGGTTTATGCGAGCTACGAGGATTTCCGCCCACATGTTCGAGGAGTTCGTGAAAAGATTTAGAGATCCGTTGATCTCAGATCTAAGAGGATATCTTAGATGGATGCATTAGGATGAGTATGCTGAAGACCTTTTGGCGTTTGGATTGGAAGGGCCTCGGATACTTGGGCTTGATGGATTCAGGCAAACTGATCGGCGTCTTGAGAGCTTTGAGGATGAAGGCATGTGAATCAATTTAAACATGGCTTAAAGTCTCTTCCCTTGATGCTTAAGCCTAGACCCGTGAGGCTCAGCTGGCTGATAAGGACTGGGAGGCTATCAGAGTTCTCCCCAACAGCGCTGATCTCCGAGAAGCTCGGAATAGATTGGCTTATGATGTTCGACGAATACGTCTATGGCCCAGGGCCGGGGATCGTTGAGCTATTAGACTTGATCCTGAGATATGTTAAGCCTAAGAGCTTCTTAGATCTATTCGGAGGTAGTGGCGCATTATCGAAGCTTGCCTCGCTTAGAGGCGTGAAGAGGATAACCTACATAGACCTATATCCAGATGCGGCGACCCTCAACTTGAGGGGGATAAGCGGGGTCGAGATAATTAAGGGAGATGCCATGGACTTCTCAAGGCTTGGGATGTATGATGTCGTGGTCGCAGACCCGCCTAGAGAGCTGATAGATGATTTTCTTGAAAAGGTCGATGACCTAAGAAAGATCTTCAAGAAGACATGCTTAATCTGGATAGGAGATATTGAGGAGCTCGAGGAGAGATCCTCGCTTCTTGAGGGGAGGAAGATGGTGAAGGTTATAAGGGCTTGGGGAGACTGCTTCGCAACCCTATGGAAGCCCGGATTCGGGGATATAGTCAAGCACATAAAAGATCTCATAGAATATGGTTAAATTGGGGGATGCGATTAAGATCTTTGGTGGTGTTAAATGGGCGGGAGGCAGGTGAACCCCTACCTGCCCTACCTCCACACTGGTGAGGAGAAGTCTGAGAAGAAGGAGAAGAAGAAGGGAAAGAAGTAAGCCTCTCACAATCTTTTCAAGATCATAACATAAACACTTACCTTAAAGCTTAGAGGGATCTGATCTTAGTGAGAGAGTTGAGGGTCGCCGCGGTCGGAGATAGGATCTTCGTATCGGTCTTCGGGCTCATCGGCGCAGATAGGTTTAGGGTAGATTCTGATGAGGAGTTCCGCTCAACGATCACGGACTTGGTCAAGAGGGGAGGATACTCGATGATAATAGTTCCAGAGAGATACCTCGACCTAACGAGAGAGATTAGATCCGAGCTCATCGCCGAGGGGAGGATTGAGCCCATATTCGCATTCGTCCCAGAGAAGGGTTTGAATAAGAGGGTGGAGGAGCTTAAGGAGCTGGTGAGCTTAGCCGTAGGGCTTAGGCTTGAGATCTAGGTGAGATCATGAGCCTCTCATCCCTCCTAGTTGAGGAGAAGAAGGCCATGCTCTTCGTCGAGGAGGCTAGGAAGAAGGCTGAGGAGATCCTAAAGGAGGCCAAGGCTGAGGCCGATAAGATTCTGAAGGAAGTTTCGGATGAGGAGAAGATTAAGGAGATCCTAGAGCGATATGAGGAGGAGCTTCAGAGAGAGGCTGAGAAGATAGTTGAGAGATATAGGAAGGAGGTTGAGCGGATAAAATCGGTTCCAGACGAGTTGCTTGAGGAAGCCTCGGACATGATCGTTAGGGAGGTGATCGACCATAAGTTCAGAGGCGGTTGAGGCGCTCAAGAAGGAGATCTGGAGGAGGGCTAGAGAGAAGGCTGACAAGATTCTAAGCCAGGCGAGGAATGAGGCTGAGCGAATACTTAGAAACGCTAGGGCTGAGGCTGAGAACTTCATGAAGAATCGGATCGAGCCCGAGAAGCTTCTCATGAGGAGGAGGATAATAGGTAAGGCGGTGATGGATGGCAGGAGGCTTCTGATACTCGCGAAGAACGACTTGATAAACGAAGCATTCTCTAGAGCTATCGAGAAGCTTGAAAGATTTAGGGAGAGCGAGGAGTATGAGAAGTTTCTAGTGAAGTGTTTTAGGGAGGCTGTTGAGGCCATGAACCCGTCGAACGGAGACGAATTCATAGTCTATGTGAATAGGAGGGATCTAGACCTTCTTGAGAAGAAGGCTGGGGAGATCTTCAAGCATAGCCTCAGGTTTAAGTTTAGGGAGGGAGACTTCATGGGAGGAGTCATTGTCATGGACTCGAGTGGAAAGAGAATCTTCTACAACACGATCGAGAGTAGGCTTGAGAGCTTGAGGCCGATCCTCAGAGAGAAGGTGGCGTCCATGCTGTTTAAAGAGGTGAGGATGGGTGGAGAAGATAGGCGAGATTAAGAGAATCAATGGATCCCTCATCATAGCCGAGGGGCTTAAGGGAGTTAAGATAGGGGACATAGCCTACGTTGGAGACCTGAAGTTGATAGGAGAAGTTGTGAGGATAAGTGGGAGGGAGGTCGCATTACAATGCTATGAGGATACAAGCGGCTTAAGACCTGGAGAACACGTCATAAGCACAGGGACGCCTCTAGTCGCCGAGCTTGGGCCAGGATTGATCGGAGGGATCTTCGATGGACTTGAGCGGTCGGAGCTGGAGCTATGGAAGAAGGCAGGCCCATTCATCAAGAAGGGATATAGGGTGATACCTCTGAATAGAGAGAAGAAGTGGTACTTCAAGCCTGGGGTAAAGCCCGGGGATAGGGTGGTTGAAGGAGATATTGTTGGAGTTGTTAGGGAGAGTAAGGTGGTCGAGCACAGAGTATTGGTTCCAGTCGGGATAAATGGCGTGGTCGAGAATATTGAAGAGGGAGAGTTCAGGGTTGATGAGCCCGTTGCAGAGGTAAGGTTACCAAACGGCGTTAAGAGGGAGATAAAGCTCATGCAGACTTGGCCCGTCAGAATTCCAAGACCGTATAAGGAGAGGCTCCCGCTCGCCCAACCCCTCTTCACGGGCCAAAGGGTGATAGACACATTCTTCCCGATAGCGAAGGGTGGAACGGCGGCGATACCTGGAGGATTTGGGACCGGGAAGACGATTACGCTCCACTCCATCGCTAAGTGGTCTGATGCCGATATCGTGATCTACGTTGGGTGTGGTGAGAGGGGTAACGAGATGGCCGACATCCTAACCCACTTCCCAGAGCTTGAGGATCCTAGGACTGGCGAGAAGCTCATCGAGAGAGCGATCTTCATAGCGAATGTGAGCAATCTCCCAGTCTCAGCCCGAGAGGCCAGCATCTACATGGGGATAACGATCGCAGAATACTATAGGGATCAGGGATATGATGTCGGGATAATAGTTGACTCTACTTCGAGATGGGCTGAGGCGCTGAGAGATCTATCTGGGAGGCTTGAGGAGCTTCCGGCGGAGGAGGGATATCCAGCATACTTGGCTGAGAGAATAGCGGAATTCTATGAAAGGGCTGGAAGAGTGGTAACCCTTGGAAGCGGGCGTAGGATAGGGTCGGTTACGATCATGGGAGCGGTGTCACCGCCTGGAGGAGACTTCAGCGAGCCCGTAACCTCCACGACCATGAGGTTCGTTGGAGCGCTCTGGGCTCTCGACACCGAGCTCGCCTTCAGGAGGCATTTCCCAGCTATCAACTGGCTTAGAAGCTTTAGTAGATATGTTGATGTCCTAAGGGAGTTTTGGGAGAGATATGATCCAAATTGGTTTAGGCTTAGGGAGGAGGCTCTAAGGCTTCTCGAGGAGTCCTCTAGACTTGAGGAGATCGCGAGGGTGATAGGTGAGAAAGCCTTACCAGATGAGCAGAGGCTGATACTCTTGGTCTCAGAGATCCTTAAGGAGGGCTTCTTGGTTCAGAGCGCCTTCCACGAGGTGGATAGATACTGTCCGCCCGAGAAGCAGGTTAGGATGCTGAGAGCGATTATGGAGTTCTATAGGAGAGCTTCGGAACTCATCAAGCTGGGAGTTCCAGTCGAAAGGATTAGGGGGTTGAAGAACTTGGTCGAGTTATTGAGGCTCAAGGAGAAGAAGGGTCTGGAGGAGATAGATGAGGCCGAGAAGAGGCTGATCGAGGAGATGGAGGAGCTTAAGGCCGAATATAGCCGCTGAAAACGGACAAACTGAGGAATTGAATGAAGGTTTTCAGGAGATCTCTTCGATCTTTATCGATGGGGATATAAGGTGGCTTAGATGAACTTCTATGGCGATGAGTTTCGAGGAAAGGGGCTCGGAAAAGGCTGGAATGGTTTATAGAACGGTTACGGAGGTTCGAGGACCCCTACTCATAGTAGAGGGGGTTAGGGGGGCTAAGTATAATGAGGTAGTGGAGGTCAAGCTTCCAGATGGATCCGAGATCATCGGAACGGTTCTTGACACCTACTCGGATAAGGCGATAATCCAAGTATTTGGGAGAACGGAGGGGCTTGGGCTTGAGGTAGCTGTTAGATTCACCGGAGATGTCATGAGAATACCCCTATCAGACGACCTCCTCGGAAGGGTGTTTAACGGGAGCTTCAAGCCCCTAGACGGCCTCCCAGATCCAATAGGGGTTGAGCGGAGGGAGATATTCTTCTCCGTGATAAACCCGGCGGCGAGGGAGCCTCCAAGCGAGTTCATCCAGACGGGGATCTCGGTGATAGATGGGATGAACTCCCTCGTGAGGGGTCAGAAGCTCCCGATATTCTCGGAGTCCGGTCTCCCACACAACCTCATGGCGGCTCAAATAGCTAGGCAGTCGACGATCCTAGGTGAGGGCGAGGAGTTCGCCGTCGTCTTCTGCGCGATGGGGATAAGGCATGAGGAATACGAGTTCTTTAGAAGGGAGTTTGAGAGGACGGGTGCGCTGGATAGGTCGGTCATGATCCTAAACCTCGCCGACGACCCGGTCATCGAGAGGATAATCGCCCCGAGGATCGCGTTAACCATAGCGGAATACCTGGCATTCGACCTAGACATGCACATCCTAACGATCCTAACCAACATGACCCATTACTGTGAGTCTTTAAGATCTCTCTCGATCGCTAGGGAGGAGGTTCCATCTAGAAAGGGTTATCCAAGCTACATGTATAGTGATTTGGCGACCATCTATGAGAGAGCTGGGAAGATTAAGGGGAAGAAGGGCTCGATAACCCTGATGCCAATCCTGACCATGCCCGGAGGAGATATAACTCATCCAATTCCAGATCTAACCGGATACATAACCGAGGGTCAGCTCATAGTCAGCAGAGAGCTCCATCTTAAGGGAATCTATCCACCGATCAACCCGCTCCCATCCCTATCGAGGTTGATGAAGGATGGGGTTGGAGCTGGGAAGACCAGGGAGGATCATATGGAGGTGTCAAGCCAGCTCTACATGGCCTATGCTGAGGGCGTTAAGGCTAGGAGCTTAGCGAGGATCATTGGAGAGCTTGGCCTAAGCGAGAGGGAGAGGAGATACCTGAGGTTCGCGGATGAATTCGAGAAGAGGTTCATCAATCAAGGCGTCTACGAGAATAGGAGTATTGAGAGAACCCTCGAGATAGCTTGGGATCTTCTCTCCATGCTCCCAGAGGAGGAGCTCATAAGGATAAGCGAGGAGCACATCAAGAAGTATCATAGGAAGTATAGGCTTCAAGCTCGGTGAAGGAGATGTCCCTGACCGGAGTCAGATATACGAAGGGATTCCTACTCGACTTGAAGAGGAGGCTTGAATTCATTAAAGACGCACATGACCTCCTTGAGATGAAGCGAGATCAGCTTATGATCGAGCTGAGAAAGGCTCTTGAGAGGTTTAAGGAGCTTAGAAGGAAGGTTGAGGATGAGGCGGAGGAGGTCTATCGAGAGCTCTCCCTCCTCCACTCAACCCTCGGGAGCGCCGATCTCGAAACCTATTCAGCCTATCTCAAGGGTAGGATGGAGGTGAAGATGATTCCGAGGAGCGTCATAGGCGTGGTTATCCCCATGTTGCGGGAGATACACATACCGGATTACACAAACCTCTACCCCCCTCAGATCATACCCTTAGCCGAGAAGACCTCAACCTTAATGAAGGACTTAGCTAAGCTCGCGGAGCTTGAAGCCTATATCGAGAACCTAGCCGAGGACCTCAGGAAGACAAATATCAGAGTTAACGCCCTCGAAAAGGTCGTGATCCCGAGCTATGAGGAGACTGTAAGGAGGATCCAAGGCGTGTTGGATGATGAGATGCTCGAAGAGATCATAAGGCTTAAGCAAATAAAGGAGATCCTAATGAGAGGGAGGACTGCTTGATAACGTATCTAATATGTAAGTGCCATGCATATGAGAGCAAGCTCCTTCCAAGGGGGATGATCCTAGAACTCGCATCGCTCTCAAAGCTCGAAGAATTTATCGAGGCGCTCTCTACTACAGTCTATGGCCAGAGTCTCTCCGAGGCGAGGAGTGTATGGGATGTTGAGACCGCCTTAACGGAGATATTCGTCGACAGGCTTTCAACCCTGCTCAGATTTTCTCCCGAGAATGTCAAGGAGTTTCTGATCCAATATTATAGGAGGTTTGAGGTTCAGAATCTGATTAGGATCATGAGGATGAAGCTCGCCCACGAGCCCGTTGAGACCATAGAGGAAATAATTATTCCCTCAGAGAGGCTTGGTGGAATGGATCTAGACCCCTTCATGAGGGCGAGAGACTTCAGCGAGTTCATAAGCCTCTTATCCGGAACAGTCTATAAGAAGATCTCCAAGATGGAGGTTGAGAACCCGCTCATATTAGAGAACATGTTGAGGTGGATCTACTATAGCGGAGTATTCGATAAGATCTCGAAGATCCCGAGGGATGATAGACCGGATGTCGTGAAGATCCTCGGAGTCGAGCTCGATCTGCACAACCTCAGAGTCTGGATGCTCCCAGTACTTTACGGCTATGATAAGAGGCTCGCTGAAAGCCTTCTCATAGACAATCCCGCCGGAAAGTCTAAGAGGCTGCTGATGGAGTTGAGGAGTGTTGAAGACTTTCTCGAGGAGTTTCCCAGATACAGGGTTTTCATCGAGGCCTTGATGAGGCGGGAGGAGTGGAGGGCTGAGATAGAGCATTTCAAGATTTTGAAGGATGAGGTTGATAGGAGGAGGATCTCGAAATACATAAACTTCTTCTATGTCTTGAAGTATATCCTCGACTGCGAGGTGGAGTATAGGAATCTCAGGTCGATCGCCATCTCAATACACCACAATCTACCAGTAGATGTTAGGAGAGGTTTGCTGATCCTGCCAAGGGCTTAGGCGACTTGGACGAATCTCATGAAGGCCAAGCCCAGAATTATCGGCAAAATCGTTCCGAGGAAGATCGCCAAGATTATCCCCTTATGGAATCCAGGCTCCTTTAGGAAGTGGAGCAAGCCTATCACTTGAATGCATATCAAGATTAAGAAGTAAAGACCTAATGCCTTTCTCGCCCCTAACCTTATCCTCACTCTCTCACGATATCCATATGAGGAAGGCGACTAATAAGCCATAAATAGCGATACCCTCGGCGAGGCCGGCGAAGATTATAGTCTTGCCGAAGACCTCGGGTTTCTCGGCGGCGCTGGCTATCGCCGCTACACCTATCTTGCCGACCGCATAGCCCGCCGCAACCGAGCAGACGCTTACTGAGAGGGCCATCGCTAGGAATTTTCCAAGCTCTATCTCCGCCCTGGCCGCGACCTCAGCTGCTTGAACCTCCATGGACTTAACGGCTCCATCCGCCGCTATCGGTAGGATTAGCCCAGCTAGGATTGCGGTGAAGAATGTGAGGGTCAATAGGATGACTTTAGCCCTCGCTTTCATCGCATCCACCCATCGACGTATGTTTTTTCCGCGTATTTAAGCTATAGCCTAGAGCCTCCAAGGAGTATATGGGGTTCCAGTTCCCTGATAGAATTTCGTCATAAACTCGTAGTAGAGGAGCCTCAAGGCCTGTATCGTGCATACGAGGAACTCTATCGTGAGGGCGAAGACGTTTAGGAAGATCAGTCCAACCCCTATCCCCATCAATGGATTCGCCTGCATGAGCCTAAAGACCACCATGGCCAAGGCAGCGTGGACTATCGCGAATCCAGCTATCCTCATGTATGAGAACATGTTCGCGAGGAGGGAGATGAAGGTCTCAAGCACCAAGCCTATCCCAACAGCCTTCTCCTCCCCCGTGAAGAATGGCTTGACCAAGATCATGATGAGCCCGACTATTATCATGAAGAATGGCCAGCTCGTCAAGGTCCTCATCCCAAGCTCCGGGAACTCTAAGACCCCGGGTATCACGGTTACCCCGATGAAGCTGAAGGCCGTTGAAGCTAGTCCGAGGAGCAGAAGGATCCCGGCAATTCCCCTCTCGCCGAGGATTGCCTCAGCGAGCTCCCCATTTCTTAGATGATTTCTCACGCTCATGAATAAGGCGAGTAGCATTTGGGCTATTCCGAAGAACACGGCTACCTTAAGTAGCCAGACAACCCCAGATGGATTCTCAAGCCATCCAGCTCTAAGGGTTGGGAGGAGGGGTTGGATTTCGGTTAGGAAGAATTCCCCGACTAATGCTCCGAAGATCGTAGATGAGATCCCAAGCCCTATCATGAGCTTTCCAAGCCTCCTAAAGTTCAATCCTAAGATGATCTTCTTCTTCAAGAACCGCGAGAACAGAATCCCAAGCATTATTATCGTTATGCCATGGCCGAGATCCGGGAACATCATCCCAAACATGATAGTCCACAGGATTCCCGAGACTATGGTTGGATCGCTCTCAAGATGCCCGGGCCAGCCATACTGTCTCACCAGAGTCTCGAACACCTTGAAGATCCTAGGATTCTTGAGGATTGTCGGCACCTTCTCATCCGGACTCGGATCTCTGAACTCGTATAGGAGCTTTCCATCGAGTTCTTCTCTAAGAGACTCTAGAGCTCTTCCCACGCTTTTAATACTATCCTCTGGAATCCATCCTTGGATCACCCTCATCGTCTCGCTCTTCATGGTCTTTAAGAGAGCCTCGTCAAGCCTGAGCCTAATGAATAGGAATCTTGAGATGGCTCCAGCCTTCGATCTAAATTCCTCTCTCAGCTTTTGAAGATCCCTATAGATTAACTTCCTCCTATCATCCAATTCTCTGATCCTTTCCTCTATCACCGCCTTAGCCTCATTTATGTCCTTTGGGAGCTGGATCAAGCCCTTAACTTCCCTAAAGTCTAGGGATGAGAGTGTGGTCTTAACCTCTCTTACGAGGTCTTTCAAGCATACTATGTGGATAAATGCTAGGTGTTCACCAACCTTCTTAACATCATATGCTATCGGCTTCCCGGACACGAGCCTCTTAAAGCTGTTTATGGATTCTGGGTCAATTATCCCGGCGAAGGATTCTAGATTTTCATATTCTCCGAGTTCTGGGAGTTCTTTCACCCCAGCTCTCTCAAGCATGTTAATGAGCTCTCTAGCCTCCTCCAATCTCTTCTCCTCATCCTCGATTTCTCCAAGCCTTGCGCTTAGAAGATTATATCTCTCATAGACTTGGTCGATTATCCTCTTGGCCTCATCTAGATCTATCTCGGCCTCTTCTTCATGCTTCAGAGGTTCTAGAGACAGGATCTTCTTAAGCTCCATGAATCTCTCATGTAGCTCCTTAACGGCTCTAAGCCTACCATCCTCCTCTGGGCTGAAGCCCATGAATGATGCCCTCATCATCTCTAGCTCGTGTTTCACAATCTGGATCTCCTCATGAGTCCTCCTCAACCTCTCCTGGGTGATCTCCTCAACCCTTCTAAGATCTCCTGAGATCTCCTTTAGAGGGAGTTCCCTGAATCCGAGGTCGTTCAATATCTTTACGATCTCTTTCCACAGATCGATTATCCCTATTATATGGAGGAGGACCTCGGATTCAGAGATAGGAGCATATTTCAAGATCACGGGCTTTTTAGAGATCTTCCTCTTAACATCGCTTAGGGCTTTCTTTGAAATTATCCCGACTATGGAGAATAGGTCTTGAAACTTTCCCGTCTCTGGAGCCTTCTTCTCTCCCATCTCGATCAGGGCCTTAACTATGGTCAACCTTTTCTTGAGCTCGTTCTCTTCCGCCTCAAGATGGCTGAGCCTGCGCCTAAGCGAATTATATCTTTGATAAGCTTCTTGCTCCTCTTTCTCCTCAGGGGTCTCCGAGACCCCGAGTGTTAGGGTTCTCCAGATTTCCATGAACCTCTCATAGAGTTCTTCAAGCTCTCTCAGCCTAGCCTCCTCTTCCTCGGCCAGCCTTAAGACATCTCTCTCGCTCGGCTTCTTCAATTGAATTATCCCGAGTTCTCCGAGCCTCCTCAATACCTCCTCCTCCCTATCCCTTAGGGCGACGACTATCAGTTTCTTCGCTGGAATTATCAACTCCTTACCCAACTCGGCTAGTGATTAGAGCAAATTTAAATTTACCTAAGCTCTCGCCGAAGCCATGATTTCTTCAAAAAGCTAGCGTGAGGCATTTGACCCCCTAAATTTATCTGAGATCGTTCTACTCGCATGATGCGAGCTCTTCAAGCATTCCTTCCCTATCTAACATGATTATCAATTGGTCGTAGGTTGCGTCGATCTCCTTGACGCAGGCCTCGGGAAAATTCAGGTTTATAGCCATCCTATGCTTCCAATAATATCCACCTCCTGGGAGATTTAGCCTCGTGAAGACCCCTATGAGCTTTGGCTTGAGCTTGAGGTTCTTGACGTTTAGGAGGAATTCGACGAAGCAGTTCTTATACGCCTTCTCATAGACATCTCCATAGAATGTGTTGAAGTATAGGTAGAGGGGGTAGCCTCTAGTATAGGTCTCCCAGCTCGTGAACCTCGTGTAGAGGGGTTTCCAGCCATCCTCCCTCAAGATCATGTCTTCAAGCGATATAGGTCTCTTCCAGGTGCTCACCATGTATCCTCGTTCTTCGAGGCTTGGAATTATATAGCCTCTTATGACCCCTTGCCTGAGGAGTTCCAGCCTCTCTCTAAGGCTTAGCCTCATCCGATCAGCCTCATTCTTTTGCCTAAAATCGGGTTTAGGCGTTCTAAAAGTCTTAAATGGGCTTATAAGGTTTCCTCAACCAGCCCTAGGAGAGCCACGCACCCTCCTCGCATAGATCCAGCCCCTAATCCCCCTCTCTAAGGCTATGGTGAGGGCTGAGGCTCCGAGGGCTAGGAGCATGACTTGGAGGGAGGTTAATGGATGCTCGAGCATGGCCGGGTTTAGGAGGACTGTTAGGGCGAGGACTAGGATGAGCCAGCCTGAGACGAGCTTCAAGACCCTGGCCTGATATTCTGTAAGCCTCCTCCCACCCAAGGTGAATGCGAAGGCCAAGACTATGGCTGCTAACGGGATTACATAGATCACGTTATAGAGGATTAGGTAGAGGATGTGGACGATTAAGGGGAGATTATAGGATGAGAGGATCTCCGTGTAGATCACTGGGAAGCCGACCGTGCATACGAGCTCATAGATGTTGACCGTGAATGCTAGGGCGAATGATCCTAGGATTAGGGCGGGCATAGACCCCTTCCTCAACAATCTCCTCATCGATGCACCGATCCTAGCCAACCTGCCTCCGGACTCCTCGACGGGCTTGGGGTATAGGTAGTCTTTTATGTTTAGGATTCCGGCGAGGGCTGCAAATCCCATGACTATCCAGACCAGGATCCTTACCTGGCCAGCGATTAAGAATATGTTGAGCCAGGCGGCCATGAATAGGAAGTAGCATAATCCAGAGGTTATCACGAAGACCCCTCCAACGATCAAGATCTTCCTCCTAGACCTCGCGTAGAGCAGGATACTTAGGAGGAAGGTTAGGATGTAGAAGGCGCATGGATTCAAGCTATCCATCCCGGCTATGCTTATCGTGAGCATGAGGAGGTTTATCGGAGAATTCTCCGAATCGTTTGGAGGCGGATCGGATGCCTCAACGGGAATCTTCGCAGCGTTCTCGAAGTATGCGGCTGGAACATATCCCGAGCTTGGTGGAAACGCTGAACCTGAGAAGGGAACCTTAACACCCCCTAAAACCTCAAACCTATATCCCCTCAACCATCCCCTAACATCATCCACGAACAATAGCTGCTTTAGATGTTTTTCATCCATAATTTTATCCCCAACATCTCCCGCCATCACCCGACTCCCATTCCATCCGAAGATCCAGCTCCCATTACCGAGGGAGATGAGAATTCTTCCATTCGCCCAGATCTTCGGTAGCCCCGGAAGCTCTTTAAGCTTAATCTTCTCAAATGGCTTTGATATGGGCTTGGAGTTGGAGATCAATGGACATGGGTTCGCCTTAAGGATGCTAAGGGGCTTCTCCGCTTCCAGAACCTTATCCCTCCCAAGCCAGAACTTTCCCTTACTCAGGATTATTTGGGGAACAGCGGCTTGGCTGCGGTAGGTCTTAGCGTATTCGCCGATGGCCTTCGTGTTTGGATGGGCTAAGTCGCCTTCTCTGCAGCCATATTCTATCACCACAAACCTTCGATACCTCACAGGCCACTCCGATAAGATTATTGGATCTGTCACGGCGCAGTTCGGGCAGCCGATTAACGTGAGGTAAACCATGCAGACTTTCTCCGTCCTCTGAGTGATTTGGGTGCTCGTGGTCGTCTGAGCCCTGGTCGTCGTCGAGCCAATGATTTTGGTCGTTGTGGTCTGAATGGGTTGATATGGAGTTGAATACAGTAGGAGTAGTGAGATGAGAACCGCGACCGCGATTATTACGCATGGAATGCCTATCCTAGTCCCATAGTAGTATCTTGGATGACTCGACTTCAAGTGCTGTTTAAGGGCGTAGGAGGTCTTAAACGTCTTCCCGCAGACCCTACACCTATACCCTTTAGAACCCATCTACCTCCGCCGCCTCAAAACAACCCAATAGATCAGGATAGATAAAGATTTCACTACGAAAGGTAGAGATAGAGCGTCATGGAGTACCTTCAGTGAGGTCGTTGATCAACTTATATGTGCCGTAGGCTATTAGCATTAGCGATGCGAAGAGTGTGGAGAGATATACTGCGTCAAAAACTGTATTATAGAAGGAAACGGTTTTAGCGATCTCCTGCGCGCTCATAGATTGTTGACGTAGTATTAGCGGTAGGAGAGGCAGTTGATAAACATATGCGCCGAGGAATCCTCCGATGAGCTGAGCAAGGAAACCTATGAAGAATCCTGAGAAAACGCAAATTAATCCCTTGGATTTTACTCGCCGTCTCCCAGCTGACCATAAGAAGATGAGCGGTATCAGGAAAGCGATAGACGCCGCTAAATGTTTCAGAAAATAGGCGCTTAAAATGGCGAATGACTCGTTGAACATCGATCGAAAGCCAGCAAGCCCCCCTTTAAAACTTCACGTATGTTACGAGTGCCCTCGAATTTGAATGCGAGTTTCTTCACATGAGAACTGCACTCCGATGCATCTTCCATCTCCGAGAGTTGGATTAGAAGACTCGAGCTTGAGCGCTTGAGGCGTAAAACTACTAAGGTTGCAAGCCTTATATACTGCTTTGAAGCCTAATCGTTTGGTGACATAATTGAGTGATTATTCGACTATATCGTTGCCCAAGAAGATCAAGGAGATCCTCAATAAGGATAGAGGAGACATGGACTGGGGCGAATATCTCCTAAGGCTATACACGGAGGCGAAGGAAAAGCGGAAGCGCGAAGCCTTCGAGAGGCTTGGAAGGACTCTCTCGGAAGAAGATTTAGAGAGAATATCAGAGGAATATAGGAAATTCAGGAAGGAGTTCGGTTTTAGATGAAGCTATACAATAATTCCACTGGATAATGAAGTTATACAAGAATACTGCAACCTCTATGAAGTGTTGAAAAGGAGGAGAATAAAAATCTCGGATGCGGATCTACTCATAGCAGCGTCCGCAAAAGCAAAGAACCTAACACTGGTTACCGCAGATAAAGGCTTTGAACGCCTCCGAGAACTCGGTATAAAAATTGAAATTGAGTAAGAATGCTCATTTAATTTCTTCAGTAAGAATTCTGGGAGACTTCATAACTGTTCGAGAAAACGCTTGCTTCGCCCATTATGATAGCTCATGCCCGAATTCAGATCCAGAAAGAGTTTTCATCGTATCTGATAGCCAGCTTTGAGGATGTTTCTCGCCGCGATCTCGGCGATCTTCAACACCACCTCCGTGCACCTATTTTAAGACCTTGATTCGACTAATTCCGTGAACTCCTTCGGATTTCTTGTGAATCTCCCTGCAGAAGAAAATATGTGGTTGGGGGCGCCCGGATTTGAACCGGGGGTCTCCGGGTCTCTTCTCCGACCAGCTTGGATTTGATCTGGAGCCCGGCGCCGTAGACCTTCAGCCCCATTCTTCATGAGTTGGCTGGGCCACGCCCCCTATCTCAAGAATATTAGATTTTGGGAGCCGTATTAAACTTTTCAAGCGAGGTTTTCCAAGGTCCGCTGTTCAAGGCGAAGGTTTTCTCCGATTTGTTGTGGGGAGTGGTCTTAAATTAAGGAGTTCGCGGATGGGAGGTTGGCTAAAATAGCGGATGCAACCGTTTATGGGAGGATTCTTAGAATGGTCTCGGTGATAGTCGCTGAGAAGCCTAGCGTGGCTAGGAGAATTAGGGAGGCGCTTAGGGCGGAGAAGGTTCTAGTCACATCCGTTAGAGGCCACATCCTCGACTCAGAGTTCCCCGAAGGCTTTGGTTGGAGGGAGTGTAGTCCATCGAGGCTCTTCGATGTCCGAGAGTTTAGGGATGAGGTGAGGGATATGAGATCGGTTGCCGAGCTGAGAAGGATCTTCAGAGACGCCGAGCTACTCATAATAGCCACCGACAACGACTCCGAGGGAGAGCTCATTGGAGCCGAGATCCTGAAGATCTGGAGGGAGGTTAAAGGCGACGCGCCGTATAGGAGGATGAGGTTCAATAGCACGAGCTATGAGGAGCTTAGGAGGGCTTGGAGGAATCTAGAAGATGACTTGAACTGGAGATGGGTTATGAAGGCATTATTCAGGCAGAGGTTCGACCTAATCTCTGGAGCGGCCTTCACCAGGCTCCTCACACTCGCGGCCAGAAGACATAATCGAGATGTGAGGTTGATCAGTTGGGGATCATGCCAAGCTCCAACCCTATGGTTTGTGGTTAAGCGTGAGCGTGAGCGGATGAACTTCAAGCCGAAGCCATTCTGGATCTTGAAGGCAATCTTTCAGAAAAGTTCGGGGGAGAGGTTTGAGGCCGAGAGCGATAGATTCTGGAGCCTTGAGGACGCGAGGAGAGCGTATCGAAGAGCCCAATCAGCTCCTTATGGAGTTGTTAAGAGGTTTGAGGAGAGGATCGTCAAGATCTTGAGGCCGACCCCGCTTAGAACCGATGACATGCTCAGAGACTTGACGAAGATCACGGGCCAATCAGCTTCGAGAATACTCCAGGTAGCCGAAGACCTCTACGCCGAGGGATTCATCTCATATCCGAGGACCGAGACGAATAGGTATAGACCTGGATTCAATTATGATTCCCCGCTTAGAGCCGCGGTCGAAGGGCTTGGAGTAACCCCGCCATCCATCGAGGCCAAGCCTAGGCAGGGGAGGAGGGATGATGGAGCGCATACGCCGATCTATCCAATCATGGCCTATAAGGGGTCTGGAATCCACCTAACCGTGTGGAGCTATGTTGCTAAGAGGTTTCTAGCAAACGCATTTTATCGGGATGCTTTGAAGAGGGAGAGGAGCGCTGAGCTAGATCTGACCGGGATTAGGATGAGGGCGGCTGGATCGGAACTCGTTGAGCCTGGATTCTACGAGATCTACGACTACTTCAAGCCATCGGATAATCCGATTCCAAGGCTTGAGGACGGCGAGGAGGTTAAGGTGATCTCATTGAAGCTTCATGAGGGGAGGACTAGGCCTCCGAAGAGGCTCACCGAATCCGACCTCCTAAAGCTCATGGAGGAGAATGGGATAGGGACGGACGCCACTAGAGCATCCTTCCCGAAGCTAATCATGGATAGAGGATACGCTGTTAGGAGGGGGAAGGTGTTTAAGCCAACGGATCTGGGGTTGAGGCTCATCGAGGTCTTGGAGTCGATAGATCCAAAGCTAGTAACCCCCGAGACTAGGAGGAGGATTGAGGAGCTCATGTCCATGATCGAGTCGGGTGAGATAACTTATGAGAAGGCCTTGGAGAGAGCCGTTCAAGAATACAAGCCACTATACCTCGAACTGGAGAGCAAGAT
>JAGGTD010000002.1 GCA_021163925.1 Nitrososphaerota archaeon | reverse complement strand
GAATCTTTAGAAGTATCTTATCTCCAAGGCAGCATAGGATAGCGAGCTATATCTCGATAGCGGTCCTAGCCTTTACGGGATACTTCTTCTTCGCCCTCCTCCTACTCCTCCTTATGCCGAGGGTTCCAGACATCCCACCATTGGATCAGGTCTCACCCCTCTCAAGGGGTAGGAAGCTCATGTTCATAGCGGTCTTCGCGATGCTGATTCTCAGCTTCGTCCCGATGTTCCCCTTCTAATGGGCTTCACCAAACAATCCTCAGCTACTAAGACTCTCGCGCCTCTACTATAGATCCTTAAACCATAGGTCAATAGATCTTGAGGTGTGTCAAATCCCTTGACTCCAAGAAGGTTTTCAAGGATGGCTTTGGGGAGCGTTGAGGTTAAGGCCACCCTCCTATTCTCTAACACCTCCTTAATCCTCCCAACGAGTTCACCCTCATATCCAGCTCCAAAACCCTTTGCCAGAGCCTCGACGAACTCCTTAGATCCAAGCCCTTCACGGCATTCAGCCACCAGCCCGATAAGACCTCCATCGACGACGAAATCCGCTAGAAGGCTCAATAGATGGATGGAACTCTCAAGGGTTGAATCCCTCGGATACCCCCCAGCGCCCGCGATAATTATGTCGGCGTCATCAACCTCAACCCCAAACTTTTCCCCGACGAGACCCCTAGCCTTCAGGTCCACCTCCTCCGCCGAGCCTCCCAACACCTCATCCCCAACGACACATAAGCCATATACATCATATTTCGTCAATAGGTCTCTCCAAACCTCGCCGATTCTCTCAGATAGCTTTTCATGGCCCTTGATTCTTAGATCGTTTAAGGCCATGGCTTCTCTCAAGCAGAACTCTCCGAATATTCCATGGGGTTCGGCTGAGGTCGCCACGATCAAGGGGATCGACTCATCTATGAGTTCCTCGATCCTCAGCGGATTACCCTTTTCGAGGAAGGTCTTTGGAGTGAGGTTGAGTTTCAGCCTCCTAAGCTCAACGTTTAGATGTCTTCTCCCAACCTCTGGATCAAGCCTCCAAGAAGATGCCATGAAGATTATCTCGCCATCCGGTTTAAGCTTTAGAAATCTCTCGACCAAAGCCTTCAAGATGTTTAAGGAGGTAGGATCTCCGGAATGGTCGTAGAGAACTTGAATCGAATTCAGGTTTCTATCGGCTAGAAGTTCATCTAGAAAATCCGCAACCTTACCCTCGATATCCGGTGGGGAGCCCGCGATGTTTGGCTGAATCTTCTTCTGAGCTATCTCCTCCGAGATCTCCATGAAGGTCTCGGTGACCCCATACTTGAACCAATACTCTGGCATTCGTCTCCAAGGCGTTCAGCCCAGCTATTTAAGCATCTTGACCCCCACCCATCTAATTCCATTATCTAAGTAGTCTAACTCGTTAGCGACCGATCCCTCGAACGTTTTAAGCATCGATCGCATCCTTCATGATCCTATCTGGGTCGGATCTAATCATTAATCGGCTGATCCCCCTACTCGGTGCTCGTCGGCTGCCTCTCCTTCCACTGCTTCCATAGATATATTGTGGCGTATTCTCTTGGAATTCCCTCACGTTGAGCTATCTCGCCTATGAGGTATCTCACCCTCATATCGGCCTCCTCGCCCCACTTACTATATCCGGCCTCAACGATCTGGCCCAGCAATCTCTCGGATAGCTCCTTGTATGAGGTTACATCGTATATGTTGTCCGCGATACGTCTAAGCTCCTCCATCCGCCCCTCGATCTCCTTAATCTTCTTATCGATCTCGGCTATCTTCTCTCTAAGGGCTGGGATGAGGTTTTCAAGCTCCTCCTTCTTCGAGACCGATATGGGCTTCCCCTGCTCCTCGCGCTGATGTAAGACGTCGAGCTCAACCTGATTCTCATACAGTTCCTCCTCTATCGATGAGAATCTCTCTTCTAGGAGGGACTTAAGCCTCGCATACCTATCTATAGCCTCTTGGATATTCTTGATTAGATCCTCTCTAAGCGCATCCCACTTCTGGAGGAGCTTCTTCAAGATCGATAGGGTCATGTCTGGATGCTGCATGAATCTCTGCTGAGTCACCTTCTCCCTGATCTTAAGCTCATCTATCTTATCCATCACCGTCTCATAGGCTGCCTCAGCCTCAACCGACGCCTCCTCAAGAGCCCTCTCCTCCTCGCTGATCGACGGCTTAACCGTAATCTCCCTCGTCTCCTCTTTAACCCCCTCCTCTACAGGCTCTATTATCAGCTCCTTCTTCTCCTCCCCGCCTTCCTCCGATGGCTCCTTAATCACCACGCGCTTGGGCATCCCATAACACTGAGATAAAATTGGTCTTAAGATACTTATCACTATTTCTCTTTCAGGGTGGACGGCTTCCCTTAAAGCCTCGTATCGAAGCATTTCAACGCCTCGTAGCGATAATCCATGGCCATACTAGGCTCGAAAACCGGTGAGAAAAGCTGGCTTCGAGCACCTCTAAATCAGCGGCAAGCGAATCAGCTGAGGGAAAAGATTTTATCATATCAAGTATTGAGCATGGCTTAGATTGAGGATTCTCAGATTCGGCGATAAGCTGCCCTCATCGGAGGAGTGTGGCTGCGGACTCGAACATGATAGAACCTTAAGGGAGGTCATCATAGGGCCGCTTAAGGAGTCGCTTGAATACATCCTAGAGTATGGGGTTGACGGACCATTCGCGGTCTTCTACGATAAGGTGACGTATGAGGTGGCTGGGAGATTTGTTCAAAGGATCTTGAGCGGTGGAGGGTTCTTCGTTGAAGGCCCAACCTATGAGGAGGCCGAGGAGAAGGCTGAGAAGGTTAAGGGGTTCAAGACCATAGTTGGGGTTGGGGGAGGAACGGTCATAGATGTCGCAAAATATGCGGCGTTTAGGTCGGGGGCGAACTTCATCTCGATCCCAACCTCTCCATCTCATGATGGAATAGCCTCTCCAACCGCCTCTCTATTCAGCGGTGGGAGGAGGATCTCGAAGAAGACAAGACCGCCGATAATATCCTTAATTGACCCCTCAATCCTATCTAATGCTCCCAGGTTCTTGAAGGCTTCAGGATTCGGGGACTTGATCGCGAAGATAGTCTCCTTGAAGGATTGGCAGCTTGGAAGGGATGAACTCGGCGAGCCATATTGTAAAACCGCTGAATCATTCATCCTAAAGTCGCTTAGACTCATGGTCGAGGCGCTTGAGATCCGCGACTCGTTTGAAAGGATTGAACGCCTAGCCGAGGGATTGATATACTCTGGGGTCGCCATGATGCTCGTCGGATCATCGAGGCCAGCGTCTGGAAGCGAGCATCTCATCAGCCACTATCTCGACATGAACTTGGGGAGGAGGGTGCCTCATGGAATTCAATGCGCTTTAGCGGCTTTGCCCATGGCCCTCTACCATGAGAGATATAATGAGAATTGGTGGATGGATGAGTATGATTGGATGAGGATTAGGATCTTGATGGAGAGGGCTGGAATACCCTTAACCTTGAAGGAGGCTGAGATATCTGAGGATCTGATGGTTAAAGCGTTGGTCGAGGCTTGGAAGATCAGGCCGAACAGGTATACCATACTCCATAAGCGGAAGCTCGATCCGGTCGAGGCGAGAAAGCTGTTAAAAGATGTCCAGCTAATATGATGCTTTTATAGCCGAATAAACCTCATCACCAATATGCTCACGATAGGGGTGATCGGAGCCGGGCAGATAGGATCCGCTATCGCAAGGGTCTTGGCGGAGACCGGGAAGTATAGGGTCGTGGCTTCGAGGAGGAGGGTTGAGAAGGTTAAGGATCTCGAAAGGCTTGGGGTCAAGTTGACTAGGGTGAATAGGGAGGTCGCCGAAGAATCGGATGTGATCTTCATCTCGGTCAAGCCGTATAAGGTTCCAGAGGTCTTAAACGAGGTATCGGATCTCTTAAGGGGTAAGTTGTTGATCTCGGTCGCGGCAGCGATCTCCATCTCAAAGCTTGAGAAGCTCGCTCCAGAGGCGAAGGTCGTGAGGGCCATGCCGAACATAGCCTTAAAGGTTAAGGCCGGATTCATAGCATATTCGAGAGGATCCAAGGTCTCTGAAGAGGATGTTAAGCTGGTTCGAGAGATCTTCAGCGAGATGGGATATTGTATGGAGGTGGATGAGAACTTGATGGACGCCGTCACGGCCTTGAGCGGAAGCGGGCCGGCCTATGTCGCGATCCTAGTCGAGGCCATGGCCCACGCTGGGCTGAAGGTTGGATTGCCGAGAGACCTCGCCTACGCATCCTCGGCATACACGATCTATGGAACCGCGAAGATGATCCTAGACCTAGAGCTTCATCCAGCCATGATCAAGGAGATGGTCTTAACCCCCGGTGGAACTACCATCGAGGGAATCTTCTATCTCGAGGGGGGCGGCATCAGGACGGCCATGATGAAGGCCGTTGAGGCGGCCACGAGGAGGGCGAGGGAGATAGCGGAGAAGCTCAACGCTTCCTCATAATCTCTCTTTAAAACTCTTGTAAACCTCCTCCGCCTTAAGCATGAAGAGCTTCTCAGCTAACTTGGGGGGTATGCCGGACTTCTTAAGAGATTCAACCCTCGCCACATGATATCCCTCTAGCATCATGATGAGATTCCAGAAGATTAGCTTCGCCGCCGAGATCGATAATCCAATCTTATCATCCACATCACACTCACCTATCACTTTAAGGATCTCTCGAAGCCAGGCTCCAGCACACATGCAGACCAGTCTATCGTAGACGCCGTATCTGGCATGGGCTAAACCTATCTTGAAGACTTGTTTTGCGTGATCTAGATCATATCCTCCTTTCACGAAAAGGGTCAGCCATCTTCTAAAGAGCTTTGCAGTCCTCTCCTTGGTTAACCCACTCCTCTCTATGAATCTCTGGGCAAGTTCATTCGATAGAAGCGATTTCAAGGCTCCCTCAACCATCTCATCAAGCCTCTCCAAGAATAATCTCTCAGAGCCCTTAACTCTCTCAACGTCCTCATCGGCTATCATCAGATATTTTCTAGTAGCATCGGATATGCTCCTTAGCTCATCCTCGAGGGTCATCCTTTAAGATCTTCAAAGAGCATGTAATAAGATTTTTCTCATGAAGCCCACGAGAGATTCGGATGGGTGAGAGCTTAACCACCTCTAATCTAGGTTCCCTATTCCGGCTCTAAGCTCTCCACCACTCAAATAACAAGTACTTGACCTTACCGGAGCTTGAGTCTGCGACGGCGATCGTGAAGTGCTTTCTAACGGTCGTCGCCAACCTCCCAGACCTAACTATCTCTAGGGCTGAGATGTTCTCGGACGGGGTCTTGACCTGAACTATGAATGGGGCGTGTTCTAAGCCTGGCCCAAGCTTGTAGACCGCGAAGTCGCTTCCAAACTTTATTCCAGGGGTTACGGTGAACCCCCTCTCCCTTAGATCCCTGTAGACTAGATATCTCTCCCTGAACCTCTCATAATTTTCCTCAGCATACTCCATGAGCTCTTCGAGGCTCAGCCTCCTCCCATCCCGATAGACCTCTATCCTCCCCTTCTCCACCAAGTAGACCGCCTCGATTATGTCTAGGATTAGTGGGGCGTCGAAGTCCGCGGTCTTCGGCTTCGGTATTCCCAGAGGCTTTCCATAGAATCCCTCTCTGTAAAGTTCTCTACCATCCTCTATATTCCAGACGATTATCGTGTCTTGAACGACCTCCGCCCTAATCATATTTGGGGGCGACATGGTCTTCTCCTTAGAAGACAGCTAGGGAGATTGCTCGCAAGATGTCGACGATTCTCTCAGCCCTATCCGCGATGTCCTCGATCATCTCAACGACCTCTCGGCTCAATAGGAGTGGAGCTATCTTGAGATTGCTCTGAAGTAGCTCTAGGTCGATGATCCTGTAGAGCTCATCCGCCTTCTTCTCATACTCCTCAGCCTCCTTAATCTTTTGATGGAAGGTCGCCTCGTCTAGAGTGGATGCGAGGAGAGCCTCCCTAGCTCTTAGAAGAGCCGTCAAAACGGTTTCACCGAGCTGGAGGAACTTCTGGTTCAAGCTCTTCCCGAATTTCGCCTTCATCCTACTGAGGCTGAGTAGCCTGAAGGCAGCTCCCTCGGTTATGTCTGAAACCCTATCTATCTCCGTCATGAGCCTAATATATCCCTCCCTATCGGTTAATAGCGCTCCGACACTATTTATCTCGCGCTCGATCATCAGGCTCGTCTCCTTCGCCGATTCATCATTCTTCAATATCTTATTGTAGTATTCTTCGAGTTTCCCGGTCTTCGCCCCGTTGGTGAAGTCCTCTAACATGTTTAGTAGAGTTCTATATCCATCGACCACCTTCCTCATCTGATCCTGTATTAGGGTTAAGATCGTGACTCTGAAGTCTTCCTCCCTATCGCGAGGTAATGCCATAAGCTGATCCACCAATAAATGATGGAGCAGGCCTTATAAGTATTTTCATCCAATTTTTAGATGATCTCTTAGAAAGTTCATCAAATCGCTTTCCCCAACCCTGAGCTGGATCGTTGAATCCCTAAACCTAACCGTGACCGTCTTATCCTCTAGGGTTTGATGATCTATCGTTATATCCACTGGAACCCCTACCTCATCATATCTCGCATACCTCCTCCCAATACTCCCAGACGCATCATAAACCACGTCGAATTCCTGCTTTAATGAGCGATAAATCCTCATGGCCTCGCTGGTGAAGGGCTCCCTCGATAGAAGCGGCAGTACCGCTGCTTGAATTGGGGCGAGGTGTGGGGGAAGTTTTAGGATGATCCTATTGTCGACGAGGTGTAGAGAGTTTTCTAAGATGCAGTAGAGGCTTCTATCGATCCCCATCGAGAGCTCGAAGACGTTCGGCAAAACCCTCTCGCCGTCATCTAGGACTGTCATCTCTTGACCGCTCAGCTTCTCATGGCCCCCGAGATCGTGCTCCCCCCTATTATTACATGCGACGAGCTCTATCCAGCCCAGACTCGTCTCCACCTCGAGATCCCAAGCCTCCGTCGCATAGAATGCCCTCTCATCCTCATCCAATTCCCTAAGCCTGATCTTCTCCCTTGGGATCCCAGCCTTCTCATAGAATTGTTGGATTAAAGCTAGATAGTATGCGACGAGCTTGCTTGAGATAAGCCCCGACTTCAATGCATCTCTACACGATATATCCTTAATGGAGTCCTCTCCAATCGGCTGTAGTCTAAGCCTATAGTCTAGGATCGAGTCGGCTTTAGCGAAATCGTTCGCCTTCTTCGGGTTAAAGAACACCTCTATCTCGGCTTGATAGAACTCCCTCATCCGTAGAAGTCCTTGTCTAGGCGAGATCTCATTCCTAAAGCTCTTCCCAACCTGAGCTATCGCGAACGGCAGCTTTCTCCTCATCGTCTTATAGATTCTGAGGAAGTCTATGAAAATGCTTTGACATGTCTCAGGCCTCAAGTATGCGTCCAATCCAGCCACGCCGACCCCAACCCTGAACATCATGTTGAAGTGAGAGAAGTCCGTTAACTCTCCACCACATCTACCACACCTTATCCCATGCTCCTCAACCAGTTTCCTCATATCCTCTAGGCTCGCCCTCTCCGGGACGTGGATCCCGGTCTTCTCCTCAATCAGCTTATCTAATCTATAGATCGCCTTACACTTACTACACTTTGCGATCGGGTCGACGAAGCTCTCAAGGTGGCCTGACGCCCTGAACACGCTTTTTGAGAGTATCTGGGCTCCATCTATCTCTAGCATATCATCCCTCTTGACGAGCTCCCTCCTCCAAAGCTCTATGAACCTATTCTTCAATGCGACCCCGAGTGGGCCATAGTCCCAGAACCCCGCTGGAGCATCTCCATAGATCTCGGATGATGGCATGAAGAAGCCTCTCTCAAGAGCAAGCCTCACGACCAAATCATATCTACTCCTCTCACCCATCGCTCCATGCACCGTTCAATTCTCATGCTATTTCAAGATAATATATGCTAGCTCACGACGACGGCCTTACAGATCGGGCATGTCCCGTTAAGGCTCAGCCAAGCCTCAATACAACCCCTATGAAATACGGCGTCGCAGTTCATGCACCTCATTGCCTCGCCAGCCGGTATAGGCTCATAACATATGCTACAGACAGCCTCTTCGAGGTCTGGAGCCGGTAGAATTCTGGTGGTCGCCCCCCTAGCCCTTCCACTCGGAGCTCTTGGAATTGGGGGCTGAGCCGGGGCTGGTGTAACCGCTGGAGGGGGGGTTGGAGCCGGCGCTTGGGTGGCTGGCACCACTTCCTCCTTGATCGGTGTTAGGAGTGCTAGAGATCCTACGCCGAGCTGGATTACTCCCGTGAGTATGGCGGCGAAGAACCCTATGGTTGGATAGCCCTTAATCCCAAGGGCTAGGATTCGCTGGAGATAAGCATAGATTGGGGAGGAGATCGCCATCAACCCGCCGATGACGGTGAGGGCTCCAATCGAGTACTTGATGGATTTAAGTCTCTTGAGTACATGGCCTAGCAATAGACCTATTCCGGCCATCAATCCTCCGATAAGCGATAACATCAACGACTCTGGAAAAACGTATCCAGCAAGCTCGGTTATAGAGCCCGCGTCGGTTTGAACATACCAACCAAGTAATAGGGTTAGGATGTGTATCGCTCCAATCGCGGCCGCCGTCGATCCAACCTTATAGAATCTGGCCATAACCTCTTCTCGGCTGACTATCACCTTCTCATCTCCACCTCTCTAGAAGGGTTTTCTACACGGCTTTTTATAAGAGTTCCATAAGCCCCGTGAGGAAACAGTTTTTATATATCATGATCCAGAATTTGGCAGAAGATGAGCCTCTTCAGCAAGAAGGATAAGTTTGAGGAGCTTGAGAGGTCGATCTCTGAGAGGATGGCTGGGCTTGAGGATTCGCTCTCTTCAAAGCTTGATGAATCTCTTTCAAGGATCGAGGATAAGCTTGTGAATCTCCTCAACCTAACCCAAGAGGTTGCGGCTCAGCCTGAGGTAATTAAGTCGAAGCTAGAGACATTCATCAATAGCGCGGAGAAGGTTGCAGAGGAATTGACCATAGTTAGATACTATGAGAACACGTTGCTCTCAGTTCAAGAGGGGATCAAGGATATCGTTGATAACTTGAGTAGGGAGAGGGAGGAGGTTAGACGCGAGATCGAGGCCTTAAAGAAGGAGAGGGATGAGTTGATGATGATGCGCGAGGAGATAAAGAAGTGGAAGGAGGAACTTGAGAAGAAGGAGAGGGAGCTGAATCTAAGGGAAGCCGAGCTAGGAGACCTCGAGAATAGGAAGATGGAGCTTGAAAGCAAGATTAACGAACTCTCAGAGCGCTATCTAAAGGGGCTTGAAGAGCTGAAGAACAAGTTTGAAGAGGTGGCCAAGGGCATCTTGAGGGACTTTAGGATAAGGGAGATAAGGCTTGAGAGATTGGTCAGGAGGGAGGCTGAGCTAAAGGACGCCATCGCAAAGCTCAGAGAGAAGGAGATGGAGGCTGAGAAACTTGAGAAACAAGTTGCCAGATTGCGGGGAGAACTGAACGTGCTAAGCGAGAGGAAGCGTAGGCTTGAAGCTGAGATAAAGGAGCTTGAGGAGAGGAGAGGGAATCTTGAGAGGATCTTGGCGGATATGCGTCGAGCCTTCCTCAGCCCCTAGTCAAAACATCCTCTAATCTCTCAACCTTCTCTGCGAGTTCGTGAAAAGCATCTATTAATGCTGAAAGCTTATCTGAGATATCTCCGAGATCTAGTTCAAGCCTCCTCTCGAGGTCGTCGAGAGACTTTTCCATATTGCTCAGCCTAGACTCAAATTCTTGGAATATCTTAGCCGCTTCCTCCAACTTATTCACCCTCTCCTCAAGCTTATCGAGATCATCCTCATACATTATCTTTATGGCCTTCGCCAAGCTCATCGCGAACTCATAGGTCGCAACCCTCCTCCCACCTGGAGTCTCTAAATAGCTTGGCCGAATCTCTATCTCCCCTTCCTCCCCCATCCTCCACCACCAATATCAATGAATTCTAACGCTTAAGTATAATTTAGGGTAGAGGTCTGCCGCAGACCGGGCATATATTGCCCTTAACCCTCACCCAGTTCTCAAGACAGCTTCTATGCATTAGGTTCCCGCAGTGCGGACACTCTACGTAGGGGGCATCTCCCTCTATCTCGGATAGGCATATCTGGCATATTCTCTCAGACCTCCGTTTCTCCCGAGGCTTTAAGACTTGTTCGCTGGCTTGCCATGGATCCCAGAAGCCCTCGCAGACCGGTTCCCTTAAGATGATCCTTCTCACCAATCTCGCATCAACTCCTATGGCTTAACCATCATATTAATCATTTAGCTCCTCAATCTCTATTTTAAGCGGGAGAGGCATGTATCTCCTACTGGTCTCGACGTAGATCATGTCTCCAGACTTGATCCCGAGCTCGGAGATCTTCTTCTCATCGCTCAGCCTCCACCTCTTATAGAGTAGTTCTGGATCTGGGAAGCCGAACCTCTCAGCTATCCTCTTCTTCAGCTCCATGACCGTCTCTTCAAGCCTCACCCTAAACTCCACCCCCTTCTCCATCACATAGTCTCCGCATACGAAGCAGTCCTCCCTCCTTTCAAGCTCGACGACCGTGAACCTTGAGTTGAATCCATCATAGACGAGTAAGCCGTTTAGGATCTCCCCCAGAGATCTTCCATGGAGGATCTTGATTATCTCCGTCGACGCTATCCCGGCGATCGTTGAGGCGATGCTTTGAAGAGCAGGCATCTTTGGCTTGAGCTTCTCTTGAAGATCCACGACAACCCTCCTCAAGTCGTCGTCAAGTTTTTCGAGTATATCCGCTTGAGAATACTTTATGTCGAATATGGTCTTTATCCCGTGGTCGAATAGCCTCTTAACGGTCTCAAGGCTGAGATCTATCCCCTCAGATCTTAAATCCTTGAGCAGATCCTCAGGCTTCCTCCTCCTCAAGGTGCATTCAGCGAGCTGAACCTCCCTCGGTATGAGTTCCTCTCCATGGCATTCGAGGCAGGCCGTCTTCCCAGGAATGACTATCTGGAGGTTCGCGTACATACCATCCATGGCTGCGTCGACGAGTGGTTTATCGAGCTCGACGGCGAGCGAGTTTAGCCATCTCCTAGTCGGCCAGTTATCAAGGCATGAGGCTATGACATTTGAGTCTCTGAAGAAGTCTAGATCGAATTCTCTAACATCCCTATAATATGATTCGATCTTCACCCATGGATTCATGGCCTTGAGCTTTTCAGCCGCCACCTCGGCCTTAGGTCTCCCGATATCCGAGTCTGTGAAGAGCATCTGCCTATTCAGGTTCGATAACTCGATCACATCATTATCCACTAGAACTATTTTTCCAACGCCCATTAAGGTGAGATCTTTAGCCAACTCACATCCTATGGCTCCAACCCCAACTATGATCACCTCAGAATCCATTAGCTTCCTCTGATCCCATCCCTCAAGCCTAAGCTGCCTATCATATCGCTCCAGCAACTCGCCGCTTAGTTCGACTCCATCTGAACCCGGCATTCGATTAGATCTCATCTAGCCATCTATTTTACTTTATTAACGATTTCTCGGGTCTCGCGTAGAGCTCGATATATTGTCTAACCCTCGCCTTAAATACATCTGGCCTAAACTTCATCTCCATCGCCGCTATTGTGTTTAATGGATCGTCTGGATTAGGGTTGTTCAAGAGATTTCTCAAAGCCCCTATAACCGTTATCAGGTGGAGGGGAGGTCTCCAATCATCCTTAAAGATGGACTCGCAGATCCTCGCCGGAACCTCATCGGTGAAGTTTGGATGCCATATCCTAGTCCACCAAATAACCTTCGGTGGAACGAATGGAAAGCTCCTCGACAAGAGGATCTCAACCTTGAAGTATCCACCTTCATAGAGTCCTGAGCCTATTAAAACCCCCTTATAGTGGGTTAAATCTCCCTCAACTATATCGAATAACGGCTCATGCTCATGCATAAGCTTATACTCGATCGCGAGCCTCCTATACCATAGCGGCTCAGGAAGTTCTGCCAGCAAAGCCATTAGATAGAGGTTCAAAGCCGGGTAATTAACCTTAACTCAAAAGGATCATTGATGGTCATTCTCATAGAATACTTGCGTCATCTCGTCTTGGATGCGTATCCCTAAAAAAATATTTTGAGCAGATCTATGAGGATGTAGCTCAGCCTCCAACCGTCCTCGTTATCAATACAAGCTTGTCTCCATCCTGTACCCCGAGGGATGCTAGGGTTTCAACGTCTTTCAACGCCCTACCTCTATAGGTTAGTCTGGTGGTGTCTGGTGGAAGCCTCTTCATGGCGCATACCTTCGCCCTTATAGCTCCTATCGTGGTCGTTGGAGAGACCTCAAGCTCTATTGGACTCCCTCCGCCGATTGCGGGAACGACCTTAATCTTCATACGCTCTACACCAATCCGCCTTAAATCCTCTGATACACTCTATATAAGTGTTAAGTGCGGGGGAGTCTACGAGAATCCTAGAGAAATCTTAGACGAAATACCATGAGATTACCGGACAAATGGGATAGGTAACATTAAATCCATCCTAATGAGACTTTAACATAAGTTAAGATGAGGGCGAGGATCTACCCACTTGCGATCGGGAAGGTGATTAAACACACCCTAAGCGACCTTGAGAGAGAGGTTGCTGGACTCCTAATAGGGAAGTATCTCAAGAAGAAAGATGTCTTGGAGATCTGGGATGCCGTAACCGGAGCGCAGAGAGCCACCTCCGGATTCGTCTATCTAGATGAGAACACCATAGCGGCCGCGGCGGACTGGGTTTTGAGAAATAGACCTGGACTATACATAGTTGGATGGTATCACTCTCACCCAGGATTCAGCCTCTTCCTATCCGCGATAGATATCGAGACTCAGAAGAGATATCAGATGATGTTCCCGAAGGCCGTCGCCCTAGTCGTGGATCCAGTAGACTATGCGAGGACTAGGAGGCTCAGGGATCTAAAGTTTAAGGTCTTCAGGATCAATAGGAAGGGGAAGGTGGTTCAGGTCAGGACCACGATAGGGATTCATAGGGGGAAGGTCTTGGAGAGCACGATCCAAGGGATGGAGCTCGTCGAGCTCAAGTATCTAGGAACCCCTAGGAGGGTTGAGGAGATAGAGATCTATGAGGAGAGCTCCCTGCCGCCATCGCTGAGCTCAGTCATCAAGAAGTTTAAGGAGAAGCTCACGAGAAGCTGAGCAAACGCGCCATTCTTAAAGCTTTTAAATCGCCTATACCTTAAAAATCGTTGGAAATGCCGAAATCAAAGGGATTCAGATACAAGTCTAGAGACGTATTGACTAAGCCTAAGGGCTCGAGGCAGGGCCCAAATCCAGAGATCTATTTAAGAGAGTTTAGGGTTGGAGACAAGGTTGCCATAAAGATAAATCCAGCGGTTCATAAGGGGATGCCTCATCGAAGATATCATGGGAAGATAGGGGAGGTTTTGGGGAAGAGGGGGAGAGCCTACGTGGTGGGGGTTAGGCTTGGAAATAAGCAGAAGATTCTCACAATCCTACCAGATCATCTATCGAGCTGGGGTGGCTGAGAAGGATGGCTAAGAAGATCTTATCCCAAACCCCACTCTCATTACCAGAGGTTAAGCGGTTGATGGAGGAGAGGGAGGAGGAATTAAACTCCATGCAGCTAAGAGTCTTAAACTATGTTAGGAAGTACTCGAAGCTCTCAAGCGAGGCGGCCGAGAAGCTCATCGAGGAACTCATGGAGAAGTTTGAGCTAACGAGGGAGGAGGCGGTCCAAATAGCCGATATATGTCCGACGCATATCGAGGAGTTAAGGGCGATACTCAGCGGATATAAGAGGCTCGTCTCATTCCTACTCTTCTCGGAGGAGAAGATGCAGGCAATAGTCGACTTGGTCAAGAAGTATTTGGAGATGGGGAAAGAGGAATAGCTTGATCTAAGCCATGGGGTTGTTGGCCTTTGGTTAGACAGAAGAAATATGAAGACTTTGCATATGTTTTAGACGTTTATCCAGCGTCTGAGCTCAAGGCGAGGCTTCCGAACATAACCCTCTCGCGAGGAGAGCTTATAGTCCAGCTCTTGGGCGAGGATTTCTTCACTTTGCTTGAGGCCGCGGTCTCGCCGAAGCATAAGCCGCCGATAGGGACTAGAATCTATGTTGGAAAGGATGTTCCGAGGAGTATTTTGAGGATCATTAGGAGGATAAATTATGAGGACTTAACTCAGAATGCGAAGAACGAGCTTGAGAACGCTGTCAGAAAGATAGTTGAGTCGAATGAGCAGAGGTTCGTGGAGTTCTTCAATAAATGCACTCCAGTAACCCCTAAGATGCACGCCTTAGAACTCATGCCAAGTATAGGTAAGAAGATAGCCTTGAAGATAATCGCGGAGAGGGAGATAAAGCCCTTCGAGAGCTATGAGGACTTGAAGAAGAGGGGTAAGATTCAGGATCCGGTCAAGATAATTGTCCAGAGGATCCTGCAAGAGCTCATGAACCATGAGGAGAGGCATAGGTTGTTCGTGAGGGAGCCCATCAGAAGGACGAGTCCACCGATATGAGGAGAAGGCTCGGCCAACATTTCCTGATAGATGAGAAGATCCTCGATAGGATGGTTCGATATGGCGAGATTACAAGGGATGACGTAGTCTTAGATGTCGGGGCTGGAAGAGGAGAACTCACGGCGAGGCTTGCTGAGAAGGCTGGCAAGGTAATAGCTGTTGAACTCGACCAAGAATTGGCGGAGGAGGCGAGGAGGAGGTTAAAGGACTATGATAACGTCGAGCTCTTGGTCGGAGACGTCCTCAAGCTCAAGCCCACAGGCTTCAATAAGGTGGTCTCAAACCCCCCATATAATATCTCGACGAGGCTCCTCGAATGGCTCATCGAAGAAGACGCGGAGAGAATAGTTTTAACGCTTCAAAGGGAGTTTGCGTCAAAGCTTGTGGCCAAGCCAGGGTCCACGAAATATCTATACATCTCATTCCTCTCAAACCTACTCTACGAGTCAAGCGTGGTCGAGTTCATCCCCAGAAATCTGTTCAGACCCATGCCCAAAGTCGATTCAGCGATAGTCTTGATGAGGAGGAGGGAGGGTGTTCGGAAGCTGGATGAAGATGTTAAGAGATTCGTCAAATTCCTCTTCACGAGGAGGAGGCAGATGTTAAGGCGAATACTGAGAGACCTCGCGAAGGAAGAGGAGTTGGCCGTTGATTTAACCGAGGTTCTAGGAGATGAACTCATGTCGAAGAGGGTTTACCAGCTAACGCCGTCTCAATTGCTCTCAGTCTCGGAGAAGTTCCTAGAGTTGAAGACTAAATAAGCGCCGTTATCGGATCTTTGAGGGGAGATTGGGATGAGGGCTAGGAATTGGAGGGCTGCCGAGAGGCCATACACTAGAGAGGATTATATCCATGGAGCGCCTCAGCCTAGGATAGCGAAGTATACGATGGGATCCTATAAGGAGGACTACACCCATGAACTGCTGTTGATCGCCGAGGAGGATCTCCAAGTCAGGGATGTAGCGCTTGAATCCGCTAGAGTCGCGATAGGTAAGCAGCTCACATCCAAGCTGGGTGGAGACAACTTCTTCCTAGAGCTTAAGGCCCATCCACACCACGTCTTAAGGGAGAATAAGATGATCTTCGGAGCACACGCGGATAGGCTTCAGGAAGGGATGAGGAGAGCCTTCGGAAAACCTGTTGGAAGGGCTGCGAGGGTTAGGAAGGGATCACCCGTCTTCAGGGTCTTGACCTATAGTAATGGGGTTGAGGAGGCAAAGAAGGCATTGAGGATAGCGGCGAAGAAGCTTCCCAAGAGGTATAGGGTCTTGATCAGGGAGCTCGCGGCGAGTAAGGCGGCTTGAAGACCCTGAAGATATTCTTCGATGGATCATCGCATGGAAACCCCGGGCCATCGGGTATCGGGATAATAGTCTTCGATGAGTCTGGAAGAGTTTTGGATAAGTTCTCAAAGTTTATCGGCTTTGGAACGAATAATGAGGCCGAATATCATGCTTTGATCGAGGCTTTGAGGAGAGCCGTGCAGCTAGGCGCGGAGAAGGTGGAGCTATACTCTGACAGCGAACTTCTGGTGAGACAGGTTAAGGGAGTATACTCCGTTAGGGATGAGAAGCTTAAGAGGCTCCATCTAGAATGCCTCCAACTCCTCAAAAATTTCAAGGAATATAGGATAGTATACGTTCCGAGAGAGCTTAACGTGGAAGCGGATAGGCTCGCAAACGAGGCCATAACAAGACGGCTAAAAGAGTTGGAGAGGTAGAAACTGATATAAGCCGCCTAGACCAGAATCTCCCACATGTCGGATGAGAAGGCTTTGATCGATCAGAGAAACCTCTTCTTCATAGACCTAGATGGCTTGAAGCTACATGTATATGATTCGTCGAGGACGCATAGCTATCAAAGCCCATTAACGATGATCTTCCTCCACGGATCACCTGGACAGATCTCAAACTGGAAGTATCAGATAAGCTACTTTGAGGAGAGGTATAGGGTGGTGGCTTATGATCAGCGGGGATATGGAAGATCGGATAAACCCGCCAAGGTTCTGTTGAAGGATTATCTCGATGATCTCACATCGCTCATGAACAAACTTAACATATCGGCTGATGATGCGGTTTTAGTCGGCCACAGCTTTGGAGGCATGGTCGCCCAAGCATATGCCAGAGATCACGCCGTTAAAGGTTTGGTCTTGATAGGATCCTTGATCAAGATCAAGCCCGACATAATCGATAAGATAGTCTGGAATCTCCCACCGATATTTTGGAGAAAATTATTCTTCACCGAGAACCCGCTTACGAGGAAGGTGTATAGAGGTCTATTCTTCAGCCCCTCCACATCGGATGAGATATTCGAGGAATTCATCAAAGATAACAAGGAGTATCTTGAGAGCCTTCCAGCCCACGCATTCAGATACCTGAAGTTCTTCCAAGATTATGATGCATCTAAGTGGCTCTCCGAGGTTAAGACTCCAGCCCTAGTGATCGTGGGGGAGGATGATAAGGTGACGCCGAAGGATGAGAGCATCAAAATCCATGAACTACTCCCGAATTCGAGGCTCGCGATCTTAGAGAGAGCAGGCCACCTAATACTCTATGAGAGGGCAGATGATCTGAATAAGCTTATCGAAGAATTTATTGAGGAACTGTAAGATTGGGATAATCGCGGGTTTAGACTCAGAGATATTTAGCTGGGAGGAGGCGCGTGGAAGGATTTTAAGCTAGGTCTTACACAATTTTACGAGAGGAGAGGTAGACATGAGCAAGGTTGAGAGACCGATACTGATGGTCCCGGGGCCATCGGAGGTTCCGGCGGGAGTCCTGACGGCGGTATCCCTACACCCCATGCCATATTATGGGAGAAGGTGGGGGAAGATATTCGAGGAAGTTAGGGAGATGGCGAAGAAACCATTCGGATCATCTGGAGAAGTCCTCCTGATACCCGCTCCATACTCGGCCGCTCTAGAGATGGGGATCGCGAACCTCGTCCCACCCGATGGAAAGCTACTCGTTATAGTCAATGGATTCTGTGGAGAGAGGATTGTAGATATAGCTCGCCATCTCGGCCGAGACGTGGTTACGGTTGAGGCGGATTATGGTCAAATAGTTAAGCCATCTGAGTTGAAGTCCGTTCTCCGAGAGAATCCAGATGTCGATCTAGTCGTAGCCCTGCATAGCGAGACCTCCACAGGCGTTCGCAACCCAGTTAAGACCTATGGAAAAGTCGTTCAAGAGAATAGTAATGCTCTCTTCATGGTCGACGCCTCATCCTCCTATGGTGGAATGGATCTAAGAGTCGATGAGTGGGGCGTAGATTACTGTGTGGGCCACTGTGGGATGGCGATCTCAGGCCTAACCGGGATAACCCCAGTGGCCGTCAGCCCAAGAGCTGAGAGGATCATAGAGGATAGGAAGTGGAAGGTTGCCGCATGGTTCCTAGACCTAAAGGTTTGGAAGGAGTCTATCGAGAGGTGGAGCGTGCTCGGCAGACCATACCCAACCGAGGTTCCAACCCACACAATCCTAGCGTTTAGAGAGGCTTTGAGAATTGTCTTGAACGAGGGGCTTGAGAAGAGGTATGAAAGGCATAGGAGGATGGCGACTGCCTTTAGGGAGGCTGTGAGGGCGATGGGCTTAGAGACCGTTGCGCCGGATGAATACGCCTCGTCGACGATAACGGTGATCAAGCTCCCACATGGGATGCCTAAGAAATTGATTCAGGAAATGCTCCATAGATTCAACATACTCTTAGCGAGGGGGATGGGCAAGCTTGAGAACACGACTGTAAGGGTTGGACATATGGGGATGACGGCGAACGTGCCATACCTAGTTTACACGATAACCGGCCTAGCATATACGCTTAGGAAGCTGGGATTCGAGGCGGATGAGGGGACGGCGCTCGAAGCCTTCTACTCATCTCTGGGAACGCTTCCATGAAGATGAGAGTTCTAAAATTCTCGACCAAATCCGCGAAGCTCGCGGGGAATATTGTCAAGGCTGGAGGGGTTATAGTCTTTCCAACAGATACGGTCTATGGAATTGGATGCGACCCTCTCAACGATGAGTCGGTTAAGCGGATCTATGAGATTAAGAAGAGATTTGGGAAGCCCATGCCAATTCTCGCTAAAGATCTTAACGATATTGAGAGGATCGCCGAGATGAATGAGATCGAGTTCGAGATCGTCTCAAAGCTATGGCCCGGTCAATTAACAATCCTACTTAGGGCGAAGCCTAGTTTTAGAATTTCGAGGCTCATGTCTGAGGATAGAAGGATTGGTGTTAGGATACCCGCATCTCTCCAAACCTTAACCATAATCAAGGAGTCGGGAGGACTCTTGGTCGGGACGAGCGCGAACATCTCCGGACTACCGCCGCCTCAAAGCATCCAAGAGCTGGATGAGGAGATCTTGAGATCTGTGGATCTGGTGATCGATGGTGGGAGGTGTTTAATAGGTAAGCCCTCAACCGTGGTTAGGCTTGTGGACGAGGGTCGGCTGAGAATCCTGAGATTAGGCTCGATAACAGTTGAGAAGCTTAAAGATGTCTGCGAAGAGCTTGGTCTAACGCTTGATGTCGAGAGTCGCTATCCTCTCAAGGATTAAGAGGAGAGCGGCTTGAAGCCTTGAATCCGCTTGGACATTTCTGAGCTCAGACTCATCTATTCCATAGAATCTGAGGGCGCTCCTCACCCTATCCTCTACTCCAAGCTCTGCATCCGTTAGGGCTTCTCCGCCGAGAGTTCTAAGCGCTACCCTCCCAACCTCGACCGCCCTCTCCTTACTATCCGCGAAGATGCAGAACCCAACCTCGCTCGAATTAGGCTTAACGCCGATCTTCTCCAAAGCTCTATCGATCTGGGTATCGGCTGCAAGTCTCAAAAGAAACTCTATCTCAAGTCTCTTTGATATATTGACGCCAGCCTTAAATGAGAGGTAGGCTGCAACCGCGGCCGCGTGTATCTGTCTCAGCGATATTACGGGTTCTGCATCGAAGATTTGAGCCGTGAAGTCTTCTCCCAAGGCTTTAAGATCTCCGAGAATCTTTAAGGGGCTTCTTAGAACCTCTCCTCGAACCCCTCGGCAGACCCCTGCCATAACCCACTTGTCGCCAAAGGATGTTAGGCTCAACGCTTAGCCCCCATGAATTATCGGTATTAAAACTATCTCATCTCCAGCTCCAACCCTGATCTTCTCAAGCTCCCCGAATCCCGTGACCTCAACCCCATTAACCAAGATCAAGATCTTTGGAGAAGGCTCTCCAGCCCCCCTTAAAACCTCTCTTTTAAGCCTTTCTGGGAGCATATTTAAGACTTGTAGAAGCCCGAGCTCGCCCTCAACCCCTATCTCCAAAGAATCCGATCCAATAAGCCCTCTTAAGAGGCCGATCAACCTTATCGAGATAGAGCCGCCCATCCCTAAACCCTCAGAGAGGTGCATCCTCCTCATATACGCTCCGCGCAGGTCATCCTCATCATCGGGCAATTAAACGTCTTTCATCCCCGTATTTAAGCGGTTGCCTCTTCCTTAACTTCTTCGGCCTCCCGCCTCTCGGCCTCAAGCTTTTTAGCGAGAGCCGTTAGATAGCCCGCCACCTTATTCCTTAGCTTCTTCGAGACCCTTCCGACCAAGACCTCGCCGACTAGCTTCTTATTAAGCTCAAAGTCAGTTGTAACCCTATCTGGGAATGTCTTTAAGATCTCCCTAGCCAGCACCTTCACCTTCCTAGTCCTAACCCTCCCCATCTCTAGGCTTAAATCCAATCGATAGGGAGCGTAATAAAAAGGTTTCCCGGAATCCTTTAAAGCAAGTTCTCCAAAAATCATAACCTTTTTTTATCAATAATTTTTATATATCAATCTCCCCACCATATAGGAGGCGGGCGGAGATGTTGAGGGCGAGGAGCCATCTAAGGAAGAAGACCCATGTGAGTGGGAATGAATACTATTACATCCACATACCGGCCAAGCTAGCGCATGACAGCCAGTTTCCGTTCAAGGAAGGAGACGAGCTCGCGATATCGGTTGACGTGAACAATTCTCGCATGATAATCGAGAAGGTCTCAAGGAGATCTGTAAGGGGTAGAAGAAGGAGATGATTTCATGGATCCAACCTTAACGGCTTAACGCGAACTTTATCCGAAATCTCATCAACTATTCGATCAAAATCCACATCAATTTGATACAGATGTGAGATGCACTTGCAGTCGGTTGATCCGAAGCCCTTAACGGATTTGAATCCCATGCTCCGTAACATGTCTGCAAATATGCACTCATACTTTTTCGGTAGATTGTATACCGCCGCTTCCATCACTCTAACACCGCTATTTGTCGTCAAGTAGTCTATGTGCCACTTAACCTTCTTGATCTTCTTCTTATGCCTTTGAATTCTCTTCTCAAGATACCTTTGACCTGACCCGACGTAGACGTAGTAACCCCTCTTAAACCTTACAACTCCCAAGGATCCAACCCTAATCTTCAGATCGCGTCCAACCATTAACAATAGTAAGTAAACCCCTCTCAAGATCGCCGATAATCAAGGTCTTCGAAGATTTAAGCAATCCTCTAATCAAAAACCTTATATGCTCTGCTAAAGGTGTTAAGGATGATACTATGAAAGTTTCTGGAGCGCCTGCAAGGCTCTTCGAGAGGATTGGAGATAAGATGGTCGTGTGCAAGGCTTGTCCGAGATATTGTAGGCTTAGGCCGGGTCAGGTGGGGTTCTGTGGGGTTAGGATGAATGTGGATGGAACCCTCTACCTCCTCGTCTATGGAAAGATCATCGCCGCCCACGTTGATCCCATCGAGAAGAAGCCATTAGTCCACTTCGCGCCCGGTTCTAAGGTCTTCTCCATAGCCACAACTGGATGCGATTGGGCATGCCAATATTGTCAAAACTATGATATCAGTCAGAGGAGGAGGGTTGAGGGCGTGGACGTAACTCCCGAGCTGGTCGTTAAGATGGCTAAGAAGCATGGGAGCCATGGAATCGCATACACCTATAATGAGCCGACGATCTTCATGGAGTTCGCCCACGATGTCGGTGTAATCGCGAGGAGGGAGGGATTGATAAACGTATTCGTAACAAACGGCTACTGGACACCTGAATCGGTGAACGAGGCGAAGGATTTCCTTGACGCCGCGACCGTGGACTTCAAGGGAAATGCGGATAGAGATTTCCTGAGAAAGTTTGCGAGCGTCCCAGATCCCGAGCCTATATTCCAGACACTTCTAGAGATAAGGGATAAGACGAACATACACATCGAGATAACAGACTTGGTCGTTCCTAGGATCGGAGACGATTTAAACGCCGCGAGAAGGCTTGTGAGGTGGATCTATGATAATCTCGGCCCAGATATTCCGATCCACTTCCTTAGATTCCATCCAGACTACAAGCTTCTAGATCTCCCCGTAACTCCCATCAAGACCCTTGAGAAGCATTATGAGATCGCCAAGGAGGAGGGGATGAGATACGTCTATCTCGGAAATGTTCCAGGTCACCCGTATGAGAGCACCTATTGCCCTGAATGCGGTAAGGTTGTGGTTGAGAGATATGGATTTGACATCCTCTCATGGAATCTAGATGAGAAGAATAGGTGTAAGTTCTGCGGATATCCGATAGCGATCTACGGCAGGCCTCCACCCGGATTTATGAGCGACTATAGATTCGTTCCAGTTAGCTGGGAATTATAGCCCGGCCTCGGCGAGCCCTAGCAAGGCTATGTTCCCTATATTCACGTTCTTCAAATATCTCTTCGCAGCCCTATAGCAGCTCTCAACCTGTTTCCTCGGGGTCACCGTCACATCGCTCATCATGAAGTCTGGATGGAATATTAGGAGACTGTACGGTATCTCTGGGTCTAGGCTTGCTATGAACTCGGCTATCCTTGAAACCTCATACTCATCGACATAATGTGGGACGAGTAGGGTTGTGGCGGCCAAGACCGGAACACCCCTCCTCCTCTCATAAAACTCTCGATAGATTAGCTCAAAGTTTTCAAATGTCCGCTTATTATCTCTTCCAGTCAAGGCCATGTGAACGCTCGGAGTAAATGCTTTTAGATCGAATTTTATGTTTCCACCGCTCTCAAACGATAATTCAGCCGCCTTCCTAACGAGGTTTGGGTTTCCAGACCCATTCCACTCAAAACATATCCTCATAATTCTATTGCTCGGCTTTTCCTCCAAGATGAGTCTCGAAGCATTTATCGCGAATGGGAGCTGGGGTTCGGGAGTCCCGCCGAACCAGCACCAGCATGTTATCCTCCTATCCTCGAGGGTCAAGTCCACTATCTCCCTCACATGAACTCTTTTCGCATCCCTCAAATTCTTATGACTCCAATTCTGGCAGAAGAGGCAGTCGAAGCTACATCCATAGAAGAATAGGGCGAGGTTATAGTAGCCGTATTCAGGGCCATCTTTAACGGCATAAACTGGGTAGCCTGATCCAGTTCCAGCTGGGCAGAACCATGCGTTACAGCAGTTCGTGACGTGGGGGTCGAGGTAATAGTGGAGTAGCGCGTTCTCCGAGTCAGCCAATGAGAATAGCTTTCCACCCCTATTCTCCCTTAATCCGCAATAGCTTCTCTCCCCCTCCCCCATCACGCACTCAGCACTACATAGATTGCATTTAACACCATCCACCGATCTGGGAGGAGTTGGTGGAAGCCCGAACCTCCTCCTAACCTCTTCATGCGTCTCCATAGGATACCTTAAAGCTTCCTCAGACCTCTCCCTCAGACAGTCGACGCAGACCTTGATGGAATTTGAGATGAGTTTTGATCTCTTGCCGCAGACCGCGCACTCCTTCTCCGAGACTCTTCTAGGAAGCCTTATGATCATCTCCAAGTCATCTCTGTTACGAGAGTATTTCAAAGTTCTCCCAGGAGCGTGGATTTAAGCTGCTCTTTGGATGAAATTCCCTAAATAGTGTGACGCGGACACGATGCTCATGGACTTGAGCCGAGATCTCTTCGCCGCGCTTCTAGCGGGCTTGATCCAAGGAGTAACTGAGTGGCTTCCGGTCAGCAGTAAGACCCTCATCCTCCTAACACTTCTCGCCTATGGTTTTGATGCTCAAACCGCGTATTTGATGGGGCTTGTGATAAACGGCGCAACGGCTGTGGCGGCGATCATCTATTTCAAGAAGGAGATTCTTGAGATGCTCTCGTCGATAAGGTCTCCGAGGAGATATAGAGAGGGATTCGCCGTCTTCAAGTTTCTCATAATCTCCACAATCTTAACTGGGCTGGTCGCCATCCCACTTGCACAGCTCTCAAGGAAATTCATATCGTTTGATGAGAATGTCGCGATGATCGTCATGGGATCTCTCTTCCTCCTAACCACGATCCTCACCTGGCTTAGAACTAGAATGAGTGGAGGAGTCGATGAGGTGAGGGAGGTGAGTCTCATAGACGCGGTGTTGGCGGGATTTGCGCAAGGGCTCTCGGCTCTCCCGGGGATAAGTAGGAGTGGGATAACGATCTTCACCCTTATCCTGCTAGGCCATAGCTCGAGGGACTCGCTGAGGCTGAGCTTCCTAATGGGGATACCTGCGACGATAGGCGGGATAGTTTATTCATACGCGGCCATGCCTATACTCATTGAGTCGAGGATCCTCATCTTAACAATATCGTCGCTCACGGCGATAATCACATCATTATTCACGATATCAAGTCTCCTAAAATTGTCGGAGAGGCTGAAGACCTATCTATTCACCTTGATCTTAGCTATGATCACGCTAGCGGTCGGAGTATTGGGAATGGTGGCACAGCATTAGAAGGAGGGGTCATTGAGCAACTCGAACCTGAACTACATATGTCTTATACTTTAGGAAGTTTCTCCCACTCCACCTCGAATCGGGCGGATTCTCAATAGGGTCTTCGGGCGGATCTCTAGCACAATAGTATTCCTTAACTTTATCCATGGGATTCCAAACCTTATCATCCTCATCGATTATCCAGCCCCTAAACCTCAGCTGAACAACGCCTACACCCTCATCCACGGTTATATTCAGCTTCACAATCTTCCTAGCCCAGCCACCAACATGTCTGGAGAAGACCTCGATTATCCTCGATCCAATCGGGTCAATCAGCTCACCTTCCTCAGTCACCCCTGTTATGCTATCGAATCCCCTTAGCTCATACCCCGCAACCCTGCCTCCCTCCAATAAGATCATCGCCCCAGAAGCCGTTTCAACATCCCTGACGCTCGGCTCACTACTATTATTTAACAGGGTCAAGACTAGCTGGAAAGCTCGCTTAACCGCGCAAGAAGTTCGAGAACCATTACCTCTCACGATCATATACGATCCATCGGCGCACTCAACCTGAAGCTCGACCACCGGACTTGGATGAATTCCATCAGGTCTCTTGAGAGACTCCATGAGGATCGGAAAACCTCTAACGAGCAATACATAGATCATTATGATCGTCATGGCCAGCAAGACGAACTTACCAAACCTTAACCTCATTCGATAAGATCGGGTAGAGAGGACATTTAAACATACATGGAGGAGGTTTGCCGCCGAGTTTGAGACCGAGGAATCTTAAAAAGAGGATTAAAAGGGAAGTCGTGAACAACTTACGCCATCGCGGTCATCAAGTGAATCCTTAAAAGAGAATAGAAGGATCTCTCCCGACACCCTTGCTCACTGACTTAAATTCACCTGAAACCCCCAAAGAGAGACCATTAACCAATTTGGGAGGATATAGTGTGTTTAAGGCTGGCGCCGGGGGTGGGATTTGAACCCACGCGCCCCGCATGGGGCATCGGCTCACCCGCCTCTGACCAGCTTCTATGATCTCGAGGCCGACCCTCTACCAGGCTAAGGCACCCCGGCCGCCAATAATAACGTCGATTCCTTAAGTATTAAACTCAATTCTCTCCTTAACAGATCTTAAAGCTCTGCTAATAAACTCTACCTTAGCCTAAGTCTTTCTTAAACGAGCTTTGAGAGCCAGTGGAGGGTACTGCGTCAGCCGTCAGAATATATCCAAAAATAGGGATGAACAGGCCGATATTTTATCCTTGGATGCTCTCATACCATTTCCCAGTTTTTTAGGGTGGATAAGTTTAACGTGCAGTATTACAATAATTAACTTATGAGATGGCTAATAAGATCATCTTAACAGCTGATAGGGCGGTCTTCACAGATTATCATGGAGCCGACCTCTTCGGCTTCGGATTATGCCTCCCATACAGAATCGTGCCCGAGCTAGTGCAATACCACATACTCTCCCCTAAGGTCCCTACCAAGGGTTTGAGAGCTAAATATGCTCCCTACGCTATATGTAAGGTGGAGGCATCGTTAATCGCCGCAGGCTTCAGTAGGGATGATGTCCTCATCGTCCCCCCACGCATGGTTGCGAAGGCTATCGACAGGGATACGGAGATAGTTGCAATACACGTGCTCGATCCCAAGGGTTTAGCTCCGGTCACTTGGACCTTAAAGGCATTAGCTGGCGGCGGTAAGAGCTGTACCGAGCTTGAGTTTGAGAAGCTGATGAACGTCGTAAGAGCGTTAAAAGAGAAGTATGGGTTTAAGGTGATTATAGGTGGGCCGGGAAATTGGCAGCTAAGAGGATATGAGGATAAGTATGGGATAGACGTATTATTTGATGGCGAAGCCGAGGTAACATTCCCAATAATCGTCAAGAAACTGCTCGACGGCGAGGAGGTTCCGAGATATGTTAGAGGAGAGCCCATGCCATTGGATAGGATTCCATTGATAATGACGCCTTCTAGAAACGGGCTGGTTCAGATCACCCGCGGATGTCCTAGGAGATGCCACTTCTGCAATCCAACTATGTGGCATTTTAGATCATTTCCCCTAGACGTTATTGTAGAGGAGATGGAGTTTAACCTGAAGAATGGCATCAAGAACAATATATCACTTGTTACGGAGGACGTATTACTATATGGCGCCCATGGGCTTAAATTAAACCCCGATGCCGTCAAGAAACTGTTTAAAGTAGTTGTGGACTTGGCGAGAAGGTGGGGAGTTCCCGACAAAAAAATAGGTTTCTCACACGTCTCCTGCGCCTCAGCTCTGGTTTTGAAAGATGTTGTCAAGTACATAACCGAGATCCAGGAGTTAAGCGATGCTGAGCCGACGTTTCCTCAAGTAGGCTTGGAATCCGGGAGTCCTAGGATCGTCGCCAAATATTTTAGAGGAAAGGCATATCCTTGGAAGCCAGAGGATTGGCCAAACATCGTGGTTGAGTCTGCAAAATTATTCAACGACTCATACTGGTATCCATGTTTCACCTATATCATAGGCTTCCCCGACGCCACGCCGGACGACTATATAGCGACTACAGAGTTGATAGACAGATTGAAGAGTGAGGGATTCATGGGATGGACCTTCCCACTACTACTGATACCCATGGGTGGAACCATAATAGAGAGGAAGGGAGTGGATTTCCCGAGTTCAGGCATCTCTAACCTACCGCAAGAGGCGATCGACTGCATGATAGCTGGCTGCAAGTTAAGCGTCGCCAACTCCAAGATATTGGCTAGGAGGGTGATAAGAATTAAGAACCCGCTACTCTCAAGGATATTCAGCAACCTAGCATCTCTTGCCATAGACGCCCTAGAAGATTGGATAAGCGGCGTAGAGAAAGATCCCAACATCATAGACAAAGAATACTCTAGAGTCGATATTAGAAGCACCCGCGAGCTCACCAGAGCTATGTTGCCCACAATGGTGAAAAAGCTGCATCTCCTAACATCTATGAGATAGGGTTCTCAAAAAATGAGATGTATTTAGGATGATGGCCAAGGTTTTGGGTGAAGCCCCGGCCGGGCTTTGAACCCGGGACCACCGGCTCTTAGGGCCAGCTTTTTGAAGCTTTAGCTTACCAAGCCGGTGCTCTACCAGACTGAGCTACCGGGGCTTATTTTCTATTGGTTTTCCGCTGGTTTTATATTTTATTTTTAGATGGTTGATTTCGTGAAGTTCAGCTTCTCCACTATTGCGTGCGGTGCGTAGACCGGGGTCTCGACCTCCCACCAGCTTATCCAATACCTCTCCCTCCCAAGTTCCCTTATCCCGCTCAGTATTCTAAGCATGTTATCGCTTATCCTAAGCCCCTTTATCGAGGACTCTATGCTCCCCCTCCTTATCCTGAATAGGCCGTCTCTAGGAATGGTTGAGAAGTCTCCAGTCCTGTAGTTCTGGTATCTGAGATACCAGTCATTCGTCACATAGATCCCGTCATCTATGCTTGAGAGGAGCTTCTCGAAGCTCTTACCACCTCCCTCGACTATTAGGTTGAATGGGGTTGGGACTATGAGTCCGGCGTTGGCCGTGGTCTCCGCCCCAAACTTCTTGGCGGTCGTCGAGTTATGTAGGTAGGTCTTCAAAACACCTCCATCGATTATCACGTTCCTCCTAGTCGGAACCCCCTCATCATCAAAGGCTGCCGAGCCATAGGTCCTAGGAATGGTTGGATCATCTATGAGGCTAAAGACCTTCGACGAGACCTCCTGGCCAAGCTTATCCTTGAGGAAGGATAGGCCGGCGTCGACATAATAGGCTGATGAAGCATCTCCAACATGCTCCACTAGGTGGGCGAAGACCATAGGCCCTAAGAGAGCCTCATATTCTCCAGGCTCGCCTTCAACTGGGTTTAAGGCCATCCGAGCTATCTCTCCAGCCCTCCTCCCAGCTTCCTCCGGATCTCCAGCTCTCCTCCCAGCTTCCTCCGGATTAAAGTCCCTATCGTCTGCGGCGATCGAGACAAAGTGGCCTGCAGCGTCCTCAGATGCGAGTGCTCTAACCGAGATCTCGACCGCGGCCTCACTCGCGACCCCATAGGCCCTCCCGCTAGTCCTAAGCCAAGTCTTGCCGCTTGAATAGGTTAAGGTTCCGGCGACCCTCTCAGCTCCCTCAGCTAGAGCCGCGTTTACGGCGGCCTCAACATGGTCTATTAGCTTCTCCGGATCTCCTGACACCTTTCCAGCCTTCAATAAACTCTTATCATACTTGAATGGGCCTCTTGGGAGCTCGGCATAGGTCTCGGCGGGCTCGCTCATCCTCGCTAGATGGATCGCCTGCTTCAAAGCCTCCCTAATGCTTTGGATCGATAGGTTGTCAACCGAGATGCTGGCCCTCCTCTCCCTTATGGCGACGAATATCTCGGCCGTCCGCTCATCCCTCTCCTCCGATATGACCACCTTATTGTTCGCGAACTTTATCCTCCTCTCCCTCCCAACATAGACCTCGGCGACCACATCCGTGGCCCCAAGCTTAAGCGCATTCGAGACTATGAATCTCGTAAGCTTTCCCGGATCCATCCTTCTCAAAATCTCTGAGCTTATCGAGGCAATAAGATTTCCCCCGCTCAGACCCCCCAAATTTAAGATAGCCTCGGAGGCTTCGGCTTTGGATATTTATTCTAGGAATTTAATATCAATAGCATGCCATGCGATTCTCCGATGAAATAGTTGAGGAGGAGCTTAAGCGTATTGGGATCGCCGCGGAGTCTGTTAAGGCTCTAAGCATCCACCGCGCGTCAGCCGAGAGGCGGCCTTCGATCATACTAGTAATAACGGATATTGTGAGGCAGTTTAGGTTCGTGAAGAGGGGGTTAAGCCTCTTGATATTGGCTGATGAGGAGAGCGCCTCAAGAGACGCTTCAAATGAGGAGTTCGGGGGGATCATAGCGCACAGCTTCTTACTCCCATACAATCCCATAATCAATGAGAGGCTCTTAAAGGATCTTGAGAGGAGATATAAGAGGCTCGTCATAGTTGAATCCCTTCAAAACCTCATTTTAGAGCATAAGCTGGCCTCGACCAGGCTGATAATCAAGCCTGAATACTTCCTCTATGACAAGCTTAGAAGGCTCACTGCCATCTATCCACCCTCTAGGAGATTTGTCAGGGAGATGTTTAGAGGATCGAGGGATGATGTCAGCAGGGTTTTAGAGGGATTCCTGGGGGCGATAAAGGAGCTGGTCGATCAGGGGATCCTTGAAGAGAGACATGGAGGATATTCTCCAACAGATAGATTCGTCAATGAGGTCTTGTCTAGGAAGACCATCTATGATAGATTCTCAGACGAGCTTGAACGCCTCCTTAAACTCTATCTGACGGCCAGCTTCTCATCACCACTAAACGCCATCAAGAGCATAAGCCTCGATCTCGACATCTTAATCCCCATGAGGGTTCCAGATCCTAGCAAGATGCTCTACATGGAGACCTCGATCGGACCTCAATCCCTAGCGACGAGTAAGGGGATAAGGGACTTCATTCACGAGGCTTATGGGGTTAGACCTGTGGATGTCAAGTTGAGGAAGGTTGGAGGAGTCTTCAACTCAACCTACTTCGCATCATTTAGGGTCGATGGACGGGAGGAGAGGATCTTCATCAAGAAATATCTCAACTGGACCGACTTCAAGTGGGTGGCGGCATGGCTCTGGGCCATAGGTGTGAAGAACTTCTCGGTCTTGGCCTCATCTAGGATGAGTAATGAGATCTACTTCATAAACAAGCTATCAGAGCTTGGATTCAACACCGCCGAGATACTCCATATAAATTGGCCTAAGAAGATGATCTTCCAGAGATACATAGACGGTGTGAATGGGTTGAAAGCTTTGAAGAATGCTGGTGAGCCGAGGATATTCGATGCGATCTCATATAGGATGGGGAAGACCCTAGCGATGGTTCACGAGAAGGGGATCTGCATAGGAGACTGTAATCCATTCACGTTCATCTTCGCAGGAGATGAAGCATACTTAGTGGATCTTGAACAATGTTCCTTCGAGGGCTCAAAGCCCTGGGATCTATGTGAGCTGCTATTCTATACAGGCCATTACTTAAATCCGGAAGAGGCGGAAAGATTCTCTAGAAATGTCGTTCGAGGATATCTTGAGGTTGGGGAGAGGAATGTGGTCAGAGATGCGTTGGATCAGAGGTTTATGAGGATATTCGTCCCATGGACTCCGCCATGGATCCAGTCGAGGATTAGGAGAAGTGTTAGGGAGGTATTGGAATCCTAGATAAGCTTAACATACTCTCTCCCCGCCGCCTCAACAGACCCTATTAGTAGGCTATAGAACTTCCTGCCATGAACTCTATCAACCACGGACTCAAGCTTCCCATAAGCCTCAATTCTATCCCCCTCCTCGAACATCGCAGAGAATGTGAGATCGTAACACATTAGCTGCTCAACATCGTATTCTCTACCGCCGATCTCAGCGCTTCCATGAACCCTGTAAATAGCTGGGTTGAAGCATGAGTCGGATGCATCATCTACCTCGAGGATTGCATGAGCTAATCCAATCCTCCGGTAAATCTTATCAGAGTATTTCTCAGTAATCTCCTCGCTCTTTCTGACACCATGTACTGAGAATTCCACCCCCCGATAAACTCCCTTATACCTCACTCGATTGACTAGATTTGAGGCATCGCTCGGCGTTATTGGATAGCGTTTAAGCATGTCTCTTAAAGCCTGTTCCCTAGACCTTACTCCTAGATAGCCTAGCTCGCCTAAAATCTCAATTACCTCCCAGAACTCCCTCCTCCCATAGACTATCAGATCTATATCGGATCTCTCATGATGTATTTGGAGTAGGATCGATCCAGTTATCCCGAGATCGTCCTGATGGACATCCCCGTGATCGCATATCTCCTGAATGAGGGCGATCGTCAGCTTCTCCAACCTATCCCTCGGCCCGCGCTTAAAGAGTTCACGCAACCCAGCCGAGCAGTTATAATGCTTCTTGACGAACTCTATTGGAACCGAGATCATCTCAGCCCCTATCACCGGATCATATTCGACGAACTCGGGCTTAACCCTCTTCAAATACTCTAACATCTTCTTGAACTCGTCCATCAAGTATTCTGGGAATGCTCTCGAAAAGCTTTTCCCATCCCTTCTCCACGGCCCAGTCCCCGGAACATACTTGAGATATGAGAAGAATTTCCCCGGCGGATGGATGTCTCCCACGACGCAGAATATCCATGAATCCTCCGTCTCTAGGAAGTCGTGATCTCTTATCAATCTACCAATTAGATTCCTCGATCCATATTTAGATGTAGTGGAGCGGGATTATCACATCCATCTCATCATTTCCCAAGAATATCCTCTTCCATTTTCTGCCGCCGAGCCTAACGGTTTCAAGCCTTCCAATGACCTTAACTCTGTCTCCGCATGAGGCCATCTCCGCAAACCTGCTCCTCATCGAGAAGACCTCGACTACCTCTCCCTCCTCGACCTCGCCGAATAACCTCCTCTCCACGGATACCGAATACCTGTTCGGGGTTAGGATCGAATATTCATCGTCTACGACTTCTCCTATGAAACCCGTTGAGCCTATCTCCACGCATTCTTGATCCAGGCTCTCCCAATACTCAGATGGCAGCGGGACTATCTTCGCCGTATATGCTTTTCCAGAGAACATTCCAGTTAAGATCTTAGATCTCTCGACGGTCATCCAGGTTCTCAATGATAGGGATGAATCCAGCCTAGACTTCCTCAGCTCATAATAATCTTCTAAGGGTTTTAGATCTCCGCTTCTCCTAAGCTCCTTCATCGATTCATAGACTCTCCTCCCGTTCTCAACTCCATACACTATGAGATCTATGTCTGATCTCGGTGAACATTTTCCGAGGAGTATCGACCCCGTTATCCCGATAAAACTCTCATCAACCCCAGACTCCTCAACCAAGATCCTCCTAAGCTCTTCAGCCTCAGGCGAGATTCGCTCAACATGCTTAACGGATAGAGGATTATGTACCTTATCAACGGCGTCTAAGGGCGGGGCGGGCAACCTCCTCCCAGCGAAACTAAACCAACTATAATACTCAGGATATCTCTCGAGGAAGTAATTCAAGGATTCCTCAAGGCTTCTAATTCTCTTAAAGCCTTCATCGAGTAAGATGTGGGTTGGGAGGGCGATCACCCTCCTCGGAGGCTGTAAAACTCCCTTGACGGCCATGATCATGTTCCCGAGCTCGACGTAGAAGCCCTCGATTGGATGGGTCGGCGGCTCCACGATAACCATTTCATAGGTCGAGGCTATTTATCTCTTTAGAGAATGGTGGGGGAGAAGAAGATCACGGTATTCAAGGTTGGGGAGATCGAGGTAAAGCTTGTTAAGGATCGGAAGATCTACATGCCATCGGTTGCGACGAGGCTCATAGCCGAGAACCTCCATGATTTAGATGGTTTGAGGGTTTTAGATCTTGGAACAGGTTCTGGAGTCTTGGCAATACTCGCATCAAAACTCGGAGCGGAGAGCGTCGTCGCAACCGATATTTCGGAAAGAGCTATCAGGATAGCGAGGAGAAACGCTGAGCTTAATGGAGTTGAGATAAATTTTAGGATAGGAGACTTGTTTGACCCCGTAAGAGATGAGCTATTCGACCTGATAATCTGTAATCCTCCGATGACTCCATCCCTAACTCAGCTACATAGATTTACTTGGGGAGGAGTTGATGGAAGGCTCATTCTCGATAGGGTTATAGATGGGGCGCCGAATCATCTAAGGAGAGGTGGGAGGCTCCTCCTCCCCGTCGTCTCCCTAGTCGGTATAGGTAGAACCTTTCGAGCATTGTTGGAGAGAGGGTTGAGCCCAAGGGTCTTAGATTATCGAGTTCATCCATTTGGGAAGACACTTTATAGATCGCTTAACCACCTTAAGTCGTTGCCTGACTCAGACTATGTTTACGATCATTTGGGGAGGATTTGTTGGAGGCTCGTCCTCTTCGAGGCCATCAAGACTTAGATAATTCTTCTATGGCCTTTCCGAGTAGTCTAATCCCCTCCCTTATGTTCTCCTCGGATGTGGCGAAGCTTATCCTTATGAATCCCTCGCCATAGGAGCCTAGAGCGGTTCCATGGAGGAATGCGACCCCATACCTCTCTATCAACATCTTGACGAACTCCTCGGAGCTGGTCTTGAGCTTATTCAAGATCTCGCTCACATCCACCATCACATAGAACGCTCCTTCAGGCTTCACGAACTTGATCTTCTCAAGCTTTAAGAGCTCCTCCACAACTATCTCTCTCCTCCTCCAATACTCCTTCACCATATTCATGGTGGGCTCCTGCGGCCCTCTGAGGGCTGCTAGGGCGGCGTACTGGGAGATCGAGTTTGGGCATGAGGTCATGACGTTTAAGAGCTTGAAGAGCTGCGGCAAGATTTCTTCAGGGACTAGAGCGTATCCAAGCCTCCACCCAGTCATCGCATACCTCTTAGAGAATCCGTCGACTATGATCAGCCTATCCAAGCTCTTCTTAACGTGGAGTGGTGAATAATGTTTTAAGCCGTCGAAGAGTATTGGGCGATAGATCTCGTCTGAGAGTATGTAGAAGCCATGATCCTCGGCGAGCTCGACCACGCCCCTAACATCCTCCTCAGACATCACAACTCCACATGGATTGTTTGGAGTATTCAATACGACGAGCTTGGTCTTCGGGGTTATGAGCTCCGCTAATCCATCGGGGGTCATCCTAAAGCCCTCCTCAATCCTGAGCCTATATGGGACAGGCTTGCCGCCGGCGAAATATGCGGCGGCCTCATATTCTGGATAGCCTGGATTTGGGTAGATCACCTCCTCCCCCTCATCGACTATCGATAGGGTTGATGCGAGGATCGCCTGCTTACATCCAGTGGTCACGGCCACATTCTTCTCCCAATCAACCTCAACCCCATAATCCCTCTTAACGCTCTCAGCTATCTCCTGTCTAAGCTCCGGAATCCCTAGGGTTGGGGTGTAGTGGGTGAGGTTTTTGTTTAAGGCCTCGACCGCCGCCTCCTTTATGTGTTTAGGCGTGTCGAAGTCGGGCTCCCCTATCTCTAGGTGGATAACCCTCTTACCCATCTTCTCAACATTCTTCGCGATTCTCAAGACGGCGAAGGCGGCTTCAGCGCTCACGTTCACAATCCTTCTTGGAATCTTGTACCTAGACATGCGTGAGATTTTGTTCGATTTACTCGCTTAAAAGTGTTTGAAGAGATCCACGCAAATTATCCGCATCCTCACTTGATGCGATGTTCAGCAAGCTCTGCATAACCAGAATTAAGCTTAATACCGGGATGAGTCTTTCTTGATAGAAGATGGCCATAGGTGATAGGCTTCAGGGATATTCTGGAAGGGTTAGGAGGCTTCTTGAGGAGAGCAGGGTTGAGGTCGGGGATGAGGTAGAGGTCGAGGCCAGGGGTGAGACCTATAGGGGAATCCTCATGGCGAGATATGAGCTCGCCGACCCAAACTATATCGTGATCAAGCTCTCAAACGGCTACAACATTGGGATAAGGGTTGAGGACGAGGTGAGGGTTAAGAAGATCGCGTCGGCGAAGAAGCCTAGATTCGTTCCACCGCCCAAGCCTAAGTTCAGGGAGGGTCTTCCAAGGGTCACGATCATGAGCACGGGTGGAACGATAGCGAGCAGGATAGTTATAGGACCGGTGGGGTTAGACCCGCGTTAACGGCTGAAGACCTCCTCTCAATAGTTCCAGAACTCTCAGATATAGCCGAGATAGATGCGAAGATACTGTTCTCGATCTTCAGCGAGGACATGACCCCAGAGCTCTGGAACAGGATGGCCATGGAGGTCGATCGATTGATCAAGAGCGGAGTGGATGGAGTTGTCATAGCCCATGGAACCGATACGATGGGATACTCGGCCGCAGCCCTGAGCTTCGCCCTCCAAAAACCCCCCATACCCATAGTCTTCGTTGGAGCTCAAAGGTCTTCGGATAGGCCGTCAAGTGATGCGGCGACGAACCTGATAGCTGCGACCCGTGTCGCTGGCCACGCCCCATTCGCCGAGGTCTGCGTTGTGATGCATGCTTGGCATTCAGATGATCTGTTGGCCGTTCATAGGGGGACTAGGGTTAGGAAGCT
>JAGGTD010000026.1 GCA_021163925.1 Nitrososphaerota archaeon | reverse complement strand
TCATGTTATTTATTGAGCCCGCCGCTTTCAGATATTTAAGGTCGCGCATACGGTAGTTTCGATGAATTTAAAATAGAATTACATGTCGCAAAGCGATCAAGTGAAAGAAAAGAATAAGTTATTACCATCCCTTTTCATGATTATTATCGCCATGGATCCGTTGATCGAAGTCATTGAGGAGGTGCCTGTCAATAAGTATCGTGAGCTCGGGCTCACTGATGAAAGGCTTAGATGGATGCTTAGGAAGATGCTTGAGGCTAGGAGATTTGAGGAGATGGTTGAGAGATTGTTCTTGGTGGAGGGGAAGCTTATAGGGCCTGCGCACCTTTATCTCGGTGAAGAGGCGATTGCGGTCGGGGTTATAAAAGCTCTTAGAGAGGATGACGTTATAGTCTCTACCTATAGGGGCCATGGCCATGCGATCGCTAGAGGAGTCTCGATGAAGGCTTTGATGGCCGAGCTCTTCGGGAAGATCACGGGAACCTGTAAGGGGTTGAGTGGGAGCATGCATTCAGCCCTAAGCGTCGAGCACAATATCCCGATGGCCACCGCGATCGTTGGGAGCGGTATACCGATAGCCTGTGGAGTTGGATTGGCCTTGAAGTATAGGAAGGAGGATAGGATAGCGGCCGTCTTCTTCGGGGATGGGGCGGCGAACACCGGAGCATTTAATGAAGGAGTTAATTTGGCGGCGGTCTGGAAGCTACCAATACTATTCGTATGCGAGAATAATCAATATGCGTTATCTGTTCCGCATAGGAAGTCGTTTGCTGGTGAGAGTATAGCGGCTAGAGGGGCATGTTATGGGATAAGATCGTTCCTCGTCGAGGATGGGAATGATGTGGTCGCGGTCTACTATGCGGCCAGTAAGGCGGTTGAGCATATTCGATCGGGTAATGGGCCTGCGTTCATCGAGTGTAGGACCTATAGGAAGAAGGGGCATGGGGTCTATGATACGGCTTGGTATAGGCCGAAGGATGAGGTCGAGTTCTGGATGAAGAGGGATCCCATAGATAGGTTCTTCAAGAAGCTCAAGAGCCTCGGGATAATCTCTGAAGACGAGTTTAGGAGATGGGATGAGGAGATAGCCTCGACTCTAGAGGAGGCGGTTAAGGAGGCTGAAGAGGCTCCGGTCATGCCATTCGACGAGCTATGGGATTACCTCTATGTTAGCGGGGGTGCGAGATATGGAGAGTGGCGTTAGGGAGCTAAGCTATGCCGAGGCGCTGAACGAGGCGCTGAAAGAGGAGATGAGGAGAGATGATAGGGTGATAGTCTTCGGAGAAGATGTGGGAGTCCTTGGAGGAGTCTATAGGGTGACTAAGGGATTATTGGAGGAGTTTGGGCCTGAGAGGGTCTTGGATACGCCGATCTCGGAGGCCGCGATAGCTGGGACAGCGATAGGAGCCGCCTTGATGGGGCTTAGACCAGTGGCCGAGATAATGTATGTCGACTTCCTAACCATCGCAACCGACATGATCATAACCCATGCCGCGAAAACGAGGTTCATGAGCGGTGGACAGGTGAAGCTTCCAATGGTTATAAGATCACAATATAGCTTGGGAAGAGCTCATGGATGCCAGCACAGCCAATTCTTGGCCGCGTGCTTCCTCCAATCACCTGGGATAAAGGTGGTCTTGCCCGGAACCCCGAGGGATGCGAAGGGGTTGTTGAAGTCAGCTATTAGGGATGATGATCCAGTCCTCTTCATAGAGTCTGGAGTCCTCTATAGGTTGAAGGGACCGGTTCCAGAAGACGAGTATCTGATACCCTTGGGTAAGTGTGATGTTAAGCGTGAGGGAGATGATGTGACGATAGTCGCCGTTGCTAGAACCGTTGTCGAGGCTTTGAAGGCCGCCGATAGATTGGCGGAGGAGGGTATAAGCGCAGAGGTGATAGACTTAATGACCATCCAGCCAATGGACTATGACACCATCGTTAAATCCGTCATGAAGACGAATAGGCTGGTCATAGCGGATGACAGCGTCAAGACATGCGGCATATCGGCCGAGGTCTCAGCATATATCAGCGAGTTCGCCTTCGACTATCTAGATGCTCCGATAATTAGGGTGAACTCTCCGCCGCTACCGATACCGTTCTCACCACAGCTTGAGAAACAGTATATGGTCGACGCCGATAAGATAGTTAAGGCGGTTAAGGGGTTGGTGGAGTGAGATGGCCGAGCTCAAGATGCCTAGACTCGACCCAGTGATGGAGGAGGGTAGAATAGTTGAGTGGTTGAAGAAGGAGGGCGAGGATGTGAGTAAGGGGGAGGCCGTTTTGGTGGTTGAGGGTGAGAAGACGACATTCGAGGTTGAGTCGCCATACACGGGCAAGCTCGTCAAAATCCTAAAGAAAGCTGGTGAGATCGCTAAGGTTGGAGAGGCCATAGCGATAATAGAGGAGGCCGAGGTCCCAGCTAAGGTTAAGCCCAAGCTCAGGATAAAGGCGAGCCCAGCTGCGAGGAGGCTTGCAAGAGAGCTGGGAATATCTTTGGAGGAGGTTAAGGGGACAGGGCCTGGTGGTAGGATAACGAGGGATGATGTCATCAAATATGCTAGAGAACATGGGATCGCGGCTCCAGAGATCTCTCCAAAGGCGGAGGTCGTCGAGGAAAAAGTTAAGAGAGTTCCATTCGCCGGGGTCAGGAGGGCGATAGCTAGGAGGCTTAGCCCAGGATTCCATGAAGCTCTGCCAGTCGCCTTAACCATGGAGTTTGATGCGGACAAACTTCTCGAGCATAGAAAGGCTAAGGGTAGGCCGTCGTTCACAGCATACGCGGTTAAGGCTGTGGCCTTGGCCTTGAAGAAGCATCCAGAGATAAATGTAACCCTCGAGGGTGATGAGCTGATCTACCACGAGTCGGTGAACATAGCGGTTGGAGTCGATACGCCTAAGGGGTTGATGGCTCCAGTCATTAAGGAGGCGGACAAGAAGACGTTGAAGGAGCTCACCGAGATAATCGACGGCTTCGCTGAGAGGGGTAAGAGGGGTGAGATAACCGTCGCCGAGCAGTCGGGCCACAGCTTCACCGTCACAAACCTCGGAGCTCTAGGAGTAGCCTACTTCACCCCGATAATCAATCCGCCCGACGCCGCGATCCTAGCGCTTGGAACGGTCAAGCCTCAACCATTTCTAACTGAGGAAGGTGAGGTTAGATTGAAGCATATCGGCCACCTAACCCTAGTCTTCGACCATAGGCTGGTGGATGGTGCGCCAGCCGCCAGATTCCTCCAAACCATAAAGAGCTTTCTTGAGAATCCTGAGGAGCTTGAACCTTGAAGGCGGCTTACTCCGCTCCAGGTAGTGGCGTTGTTGAGCTTAGGGAGGTTGAGGTTCCCAAGATCGATGATGACGAGCTATTAGTGAAGATGAGAGCTTGTGGGATCTGTGGAACCGATCTAGAGAAGGTATATGGTAAGCCCGTAACCCCTCCGATGCTGGGCCATGAGGTTGTCGGAACCATAGTCGATTCCAAGGCTAAAGGCTATGCAGTCGGGGAGAGAGTGTTCGCCCATCATCACGTTTTTTGTGGGAAATGCTACTACTGCCATCATGGAAACTATACCATGTGTCCACTCTTCCTGAAGACTACAATAATCCCATGTGGATTCGCGGAATACTTCAAGGTTCCCAGGGTGAACGTTGAGCGGGGAGCTGTCCTCAAGATACCCGACCATGTCAGCGATGAGGAGGCGATCTTCATCGAGCCTGTTGGATGTGGGTTGAAGGGCGTTAAGAGAAGTGGTTTCAAGCCGGGGATGAGCGTCTCGATAACCGGCGTCGGCCCGATGGGGGCGATCTTCATAAAACTCTTCAAAGCTTTCGGAGCATCCTTCATAGCTGCCGCAGATCTGGTTCCCTTCAGGATAGACTTCGCTAAGCGGATTGGAGCCGATGTGGCCCTAAATCCAAAAGAGGAGGACTTCGCTGAAGCATGTAAGAGGGAGACCGATGGAAGAGGTGTGGATATAGCCGTGCTGACAACCCCATCCGTTAAAGCCTTGCCCACAGCCCTAAGCACCTTGAGGAAGGGCGGGATACTCCTAATATTTGGAGCTCCGGAGAAGGGTGAGAAGGCGCTGCTCGACTTCTCATACATCTTCCTAAACGAGATAAACATAGTCACCAGCTACTCAACCTCAGAGCTTGAGACGAATCTAGCTCTACGGCTTATATCGAGCGGGGTGGTTAGGTTCAGCGACTTGATAACCCATAGGTTTAAGCTTAGCGAGATCGGCGAGGCGTTCAGGATCGCACACGATCCCCATAAGAGCATGAAGGTGATGATAGTCGCCTAACCTCGTTGACAAATACATCTCCATCCACGTGAATTCTAAAGATGCCTTAGGACCTCAAAGAGTCCTCTAGAACCTTATCGCAACCTTAAGCTCCTTCCCCTGCCTTATCCTGTTGAACATCTCGACGATCTCGTCCAGCCTCGCCTCCCTTGTTATCAACTTCTTCAATGGGAGCTTCTTCGACTCTATAATCCTCATGGCCTTCAAGACATCTTGCGGGGTTAGGTGGAATGATCCCTGAATCGTCAGTTCTCCATAGTGGATCATGTATGTATCGAAGGATGCCTTGGTTCCAGAGGGGCATCCGCCGAATAAAAGTATCTTTCCACCCCTCCTAGCTAGGCTTAGGCTCTGCTCCCATGTCTCGACCCTTCCAACCGCCTCTATCACCACATCCGCCCCGATACCATTAGTCTCCTCCCTAACCCTCTCGACCGCGTTCTCCTCTCGATTATTTATCGTGACATCCGCTCCAAGCCTCTCCGCAAACTTCAATCTATCTGGGCTGATATCGATGATTATGGTCTTCTTGGATCCCGAGGCTTGGGCTAGGAGGAGGTGCATCAACCCTATCGGCCCTGCCCCGATTATCGCCACGGTGTCGCCGAGGTCTATTTTTATCAGTCTCTGGCCTCTGACTACGCATGAAAATGGTTCGAGTAGCGCCGCCTCAACGGGCTCGACATCCTCAGCCACGTGGTATAGGTTGAATCTGGCCACCCTTGGAGGGACTTTAACGTATTCTGCATAAGCTCCATCGACCGTGAATCCTATTATCTGATCCATAAGCCTCTCGCATAGATTTGGCTTGCCGAGCTTGCAGTAGATGCAATAGCCGCATGGAGCGGAGTTAACCGTCACTATCCTATCTCCTGGCTTAACCCAATCCACACCCTCCCCAACCTCCTCGACTACTCCAGTATACTCATGGCCCATTATCAGCGGAGGCTTCGTGAATGGATAACCTCTAAGATAAGTCTTCAGATCGGTTCCACACGTTAAGGCCACCGAGGTCTTTACGAGGATCTCTCCCGGACCGGGCTTCGGCTTCTCAACCTCCTCAACCCTCAGATCTCCAGGACCATAGAAGACCGCGGCCTTCAATTAGATTACACCTCGATTATAGCGTTTAGTGGGTTAAGATAAGTTTTCATCGCGTTAGATTCTCCTTCATCATTCGAGGTCTAAGACTATTCTCCCCTCCTGCCCATAATCCTCTCTGAAGAATCTCCTCATCCTCTCAACAAGTTCCGCCGGCATCCTACCCACCTCACCTCTTCCGAGAAGCATGGCCCAGAAATACGTCCTAGACTCCTCCTCCACCAAGATCGCGACATTATATGCCTCCTCTAAGCTCCCTCCAACCGCGACGACTCCATGATTCCTCATCAAGACCGCCATCTTATCCTCTCCAAGGGCCCTCACCACCTCATCCGCTAAATCCTTGGTTCCAGGTAAGGCGAGTTCCGTCACGGGAACCTCGTGGCCCACCGCTGAGGCGAACTCGACCGTTAAGACTGGAATAGGCTCATTTATGACGGATAACATCATAGCGTAAGGCGAGTGCGTGTGGATCACCGCGTTCACATCATCTCTAGCCTTATAGATCTCGAGGTGCATGCTCGTCTCGATCGTGGGCTTTAGATCTCCTCTCAAGATATTTCCATCGAGATCCATGAGGAGGAGGTCTTCGGGCTTAAGGGCCGTCTTCTCATATCCGCTCGGAGTTATCAGCACCTTCTCACGGTCAAGTCTCGCGCTCAGATTCCCCCAAGTCCCCGCCATAAGCCTATATCGGAGACACTTCCTCGCAATCTTCAAAAGCTTTTCTCTAAGCTCGTATTCGGATAGATTCATCGAATTTGATTGATCAATTCACGTAATTAATCTTACTAATCATTCCTCACGCTCTCGGTAAATTTCTGGAGCTCCCTTAATGCATAAGAAGATCAAGGGCTCATCATAGTCGTTGAAGAATTGATGTATCTCGTTCGATTCTATGAATATGGCGTCTCCCTCCCCTATCTCCACCTCCCTCCGGTCACCGTCCTTGGCCGTCAAGAGCCTTCCCCTACCCTTTAAGACGAACACCTCATGCTCATAGATGTGCTGGTCTGGTGGGGTGGATTCGTGAGGTTCGATCGTGAAGATTCTCATATGAAATTTCTTGGCTCCTTGCTTATCGGTTATCAGGTATTGAGCCCATATCCTCTTCCCCTTATAGGTTTCCTTCGCGACCGGAACCTTCTCAACATGCCTGACGTTCACCTTATACATGGCGTAAATAACCTGGATTTAGTCTCTTATCGCCTTTACCCTCTAAGCCCAGCGCGGATTCTCCACCACGCCAAAATCGTCAAGAAATGGGGGTGTTCAGGCTTCGATGCGCGTCTTAGATTACGTTATCCCTGCTCACCTGGCTTTTCTCATCGGTCTTTAAGGGCTCTGGGAGCTCTGGAAACTGGTTGCTCATCCTCTGAGCAGCTATCTCAGAGGCCTCTTCAAGGATTCTCCTCGCCTCGCTGTCCGCCACCATCACGGAGACGGTTGCTCCAGTCACGTTTCCAGCCTCGACCATGACTCCCTCAAGCATCTCATCCACCATCCTCAAATTATGCGCAACTTCTGGAACGAGCCCGCTTAGATCCGATTGAATCCTCCTGATTATCTTTGTGGCGGGTGCGAGGACGTTCATAACGTCTCCAAAGTCCCTTATAGTCTCAAGCCTCAGGATCACCTTCTCAAGCGATATCTGGCTCTTCAGAATCGTTCTAGACATCTTCCTCAATTGAGCTATCTCGTTTGCGTAGATGGTCGCCCTATCTCTATCAAGCTCCTGCTCGGCTCTAACGCATGCCTCGAAGAGTTCCTTATCCCTCGCCAAGAGCCTATGATAGGTTCTCTTCAGCTTCTCGGCTTGAACCTTTAAGTGGGTTAAGATGTCTACGATCCTAGGGCTTATGACCCTGAAGTCTCTCGGCCTCTCCTCAACCCTCCTCTCCTGCTTGAAGAATGGGAACCTCATCTCCTACTCAAGATGCCACCCATAGACCTGTATTTATCGCTTCAAGGAATTTCGAAGCCGAGTAAGACTTCTAGAATCTTATGGGATGACCGCCGGATTTCAAGGCTTTTAGGAAAGAGCTTTACCGGACTCCATGGCCCCTTGCCGTTTCTCTTGGAGAAGTTAAGCATGTGACCTTTTTGCTCCTTTAAAGGGAACAGATTCTTTTTCTCCATGAGTTCTAGGATTCTCTCCTTCTTCATGGAAAGCAAAAGCGGGTAGAGAGATGTCCACTTGGCTTTAAAACTCTATACAACTCTCTTAGCAACGGCTCCTTGTGCTTGATTTCAGGTAGCACCCCATATAGCAAGATCACATCAACACTTTCGTCAGGCAATCCGGTATCCAGGTCAGATAATATTGTCTCTATATTGTGGAAGCCCTTCTCCCGTGCCTTTGGCTAATGGCTCTCTATCCGAGGCGTAGACCCTCCCCCTATCACCCACCAGTCTGGCAGCTGGAAAGGTGTAAGAGCCGATGCCGCATCCATAATCCAATACTTTTTGCCCTTCTTTGAGGCCAAGTTTACGCACTTCCTCCTCAGGCTTGAAAGGTATGCCGATTCTATCTCTTAATCCTAAAGCCGACACTCTATCCCAAGCTTAATGTTGAGCCCATCTCACGCGGATCTCCCATATCTTACCTCTTAGCCGGCCGGAAAAAGGTTTTAGGAGATCTCATGGAGTCCTGGATTTGTGAGAAGATGAAGGAATTGTTTAGGAGGACTTGGTTCGTAGTCTTGGTGACCGCGATAGTAACGGCTGGAGCTGTTTCCGGGATATGGCTCGCTATTTCGAGGATGAGCGCGCCGACCTATGGTGGATATGTGGCCGTCATAAAGCTATCTGGAAACATAGCCTATCAAAAATCTCCGATCTCCATCCTAGGCGCAACCCTAACCCCAGAAGATGTTGAGGAACTCGTCAAGGAGGTTGAGGCAGATCCCTATGCGAGGGCCGTCGTCCTCTACATCAACAGTCCTGGTGGAAGCGCCTCGGCCTCGGAGGAGATCTACAATATTCTTAGGAGACTTTCAGAGACCAGACCTGTCGTGGCGTATATCTCGGAGTATGGGACCTCGGGTGGATACTATATCTCCTTGGCCGCCGATGAGATAATAGCCTCCCCCACCTCGTTGACGGGCTCTATTGGAGCTGTCTCTATCTACTTCAACATTCAAGGATTGGCTGAGAAGCTCGGAGTGAGAAGCGAGGTCTTCAAGAGCGGTAGGTTTAAGGATATTGGGAGCCCGTATAGAGAGCTGACCGATGAGGAGAGGAGAATCCTACAATCTATGGTGAACTCGACGGCAAAGGTCTTTATCGAGAGGGTTAGGGAGGCGAGGGGCGATAAGATCGAGGATTGGAGCGAGGTCTTAACCGCTAGGCCATACCTCGGATTAGAGGCGAGAGAACTCGGGCTCGTGGACGATGTTGGAGACCTCGATAAGGCGATCTCAGAGGCCAAGCGTTTAGCCGGATTACCTGAAGCGGCTCCATATAGGTGGGTGAAGCCTAAGCCTCCGGGCCTCCTCGACCTATTATTCGGCGGTGAATCTATGAGACCTATCGGGGTGAGCTTCGAGCTACTCTACATGTGGCCTCCGCCCTCGCCCTCACTCCAGCTATGCCTCGAAGGAGTTAAATCCCCGTCTTAAGCTATTCATCTGAGGCTGCTGAGCTTTGGGCGAGCCTTCGGCCATAGTCTTCGCGAATATGGGTAAGTTTAGGGGGGTCTCGAAGGGCCTCTTCCCGATCGCCGGGAAGCCTATGATAGAGTATGTTCTAGACTCGATCCCAGATGAGGTAGGGGATATCTTGATCGCCGTCGAGGGTGAGGGAGATGCCTCAGAGTATCAAGATCTAGCAGACCAATACTTGGCTAGGGTCGTGGTCTCCGGATCTGGGCTTAAAGACTCTAGGAGGGAGCTGGAGTTCGCCGTGAACTCGGTTAGCGGTGATAGATTTCTAGTTCTTCCATGCGATGCTCCCCTGATAACCATGGAGTTCACGAAGTTCTTGGTTGAGGCCTCCCAGAAGTTTCCGGCGGTTCTCCCGAGAACGCCCTCTAGAAGAGTATCTTATCTAACGGCATCCTATCAGAGGAAGCCTCTGGAGAGGGTCTTCAAGTCGAATCCAGGTCTTGGAATGGATGAGGTTGTGAGGAAGCTTAAGGGGGCCATCTATCTCTCAAGCAACAGCCTAAAGATATTCGATGAGAAGCTTAACATGTTCTTCAGGGTCAACTGTAAGGCGGATGTGGATAGGGCTGAAAGATTCTTGAGGAAGATGCTACGCTGAAGATTCGGGAACTGGATGAGGCTCAGACTTGGAAAACTTGAGAGAAAATTACTTGAAGAGATCATCTTCAAGAGGATTGGTAAGAAGAGGAGAGATGTCATAGTAGGCCCAAGGTTTGGAGAGGATGGATCTGTGATCAAGACCTGGTCAGGGGATCTAGTCGTCGCCGCCATGGACCCGATAACTGGCTCTGGATCTATGCTTGGATGGCTCGCCGTGAACGTGAATGCGAATGATGTCGCGGTTATGGGAGGTGAGCCTAGATGGTTCTCAGCAACTCTCCTAATCCCCGAGAACGCTGGGGCTGAGGAGATCGAGAGGATAGCGTCGGAGATCCACTCCGCCGCCAAGGAGCTTGGAGTCGCCGTCATCACAGGCCATAGCGAGATAACCCCTGGGATAATGAATCCGATAATCGTCGGCCATATGCTCGGTAAGCTCGTCTCAAAGAAGCCTATAAGATCATCTGATGCGAAGGCTGGTGATTTGATAGTCATGGCGAAGACCGCTGGGATCGAGGGAACGGCCATCCTCTCAACAGACTTCGCCGAGATCCTCAAGGACAAGGTTCCAGAGAAGATCTTAGAGAGAGCTAGGAGATTCTATCGGAGGATAAGCGTCGTCGAAGATGCATTAAAACTTGCTAGGAGAAACATCTGTAGATCCATGCATGATCCGACGGAGGGAGGGGTTCTTGGAGGTGTATATGAGGTCGCTGAGGCGAGTAAGCTATCATTCATAATCTATGAGGATAGGATTCCAGTCGCTTCCGAGACCAAGATTATCTGCGACGCATTAAACTGCGATCCATTGAGGTTGATAGCCTCTGGAGCCTTAATAGCATCTATTTCCGAGGAAGATCTCAAGAGGGCGAAGAGGATTATTCCAAGCCTAAGAGTCATCGGCAGGTTTAGGCGTAGGAGGATGGGGAACATCTTGGTTAGGAGTGATGGATCTGAGGAGAGGATTAGGGATGGGGTTAGGGATGAGCTTTGGAGACTTATAGAGGAGTTTAAGCTAGGGTAGCCGACAACATCGTTATATATTGGGAAAACTGCTCCATGAAGGGATTTCGTGGCAAAGATCTTGGATCAGATCGGGCTCTCCTTCGACGACGCCCTCCTAATCCCGAGGAGATCCTCCATAAGATCTAGGAAGACGGTTATCACTAAGAGTAGGTTCACGAGGAGGATCTGGCTCAGCATCCCAATAGCCTCAGCCGCCATGGACACTGTCACTGAGTCTAGGATGGCCATAGCCATGGCGAGGGAAGGAGGGATAGGGGTGATCCATAGATTTATGCCGGCGGAGAAGCAGGCTGAAGAGGTTCTAAAGGTTAAGCGAGCCGAGAACATAGTGATCGAGGATCCATACACGGTTGATCCGGAGATGAGGGTCGGCGATGCGAAGAGGCTCATGGATAGGCTTAGGGTTAGCGGGCTGATCGTCGTCGACAAGGAGAGGAGGGTTCTCGGAATCCTGACGAAGAGAGATGTCCTCTTCGAGGATGACGATAGGCTGGTCAAGGATGCGATGACCCCTAGAAGCGAGATGATCGTCGCGAAGCCTGGGATAAGTATGGAGGAGGCTGAGGAGATCTTTAGGAAGTATAAGGTCGAGAAGCTCCCGCTAGTCGACGAGGATGATAGGCTTAAAGGATTGATAACGAGCATCGATCTAGTCAAGCGTAAGATGTATCCAAACGCATCGAGAGACTCTAGGGGGAGACTCCTAGCCGCCGCAGCGATAGGCGTGAGGGAGGAGTCGATTCGGAGAGCTGATCTCTTAGTTAAGGCTGGAGTTGATGTAATAGTTATAGATGTCGCCCACGGTCACACCGAGATGGTGGTAAACATGGTTAAGAGGCTTAGGAGAACCTATGGAGATGAAATCGAGATAGTCGCGGGAAACGTAGTAACCCCGGAGGGGGTCGAAGACTTGGCATCGGCTGGAGTTGACGCTGTTAAGGTTGGGATAGGGCCTGGATCGGTCTGCACAACTAGGATAGTCGCGGGCGTCGGAGTCCCCCAGCTCACGGCGATAATGATGTGTTCCGAGAAGGCTAGGGAGTTCGATATCCCGATAATCGCAGACGGCGGGATCAGATATAGCGGAGACATAGTTAAGGCCTTGGCCGCAGGGGCGTCAACCGTCATGATAGGGAGGCTTCTGGCCGGAACCGATGAGAGCCCGGGAGCGATCGTCGTGAGGAATGGTAGAAAGTATAAGATTTATCGCGGGATGGCCTCACTCTACGCCATGCTTGGGAGAGAGGTCAGGGAGGCTGGAAACGAGGCCGAGGCCCTTCTAGACGCCTCGGAATACTCCTATTATGCTGAGGGGGTTGAGGCCTACGTCCCCTACACGGGATCGGTCTCAGAGGTGATTAAGCAGCTCGTGGCTGGATTGAGGTCTGGGATGAGCTATCTTGGGGCGAGGACTCTCGAGGAGTTGAGGGAGAACGCAGTCTTCATAAGGATAACCGAGAGCGGTTTCAGGGAGAGCTTACCACACGACGTTGAGAAGGTGTGAATAAGATGCCTGCAAGAGTTATTGTAGGCCTCCAATGGGGAGATGAGGGTAAGGGGAAGATCTCCTACCTCCTATCTCGAAACGCCGACTGCGTCGTGAGGTTTCAGGGAGGAGCGAACGCAGGCCACACCGTAGTCCTCTCAGGCAGGAAATTGAAGTTTAACATGCTTCCAGCCGGATCGGCCGCCGGTGCAAAGCCATGCATAGCTTCAGGAGTCGTCTTGGATCCAGCCGAGGTGATTGAAGAGGTGGATCTACTCCGATCGATAGGGATCGAGCCTGATCTTAAGATAAGCGCCTCCGCCAACGTGGTCTTAAGGTTGCATAAGAGGCTCGATGGGATGATCGAGGAGCTTAGGGGAGGTAGGGCGGTTGGAACGACTAGGAGGGGGATTGGGCCAACCTACTCTGACAAGGCTTTGAGAACTGGGATCAGGGTTGAAGATCTTTTAGATGAGAAAGCTCTCCGAGAGAAGCTTGAGATCCTTGAGAAAGTTCATGGGATGAAGGTCGAGGAGCTCGACGAACTCGTTAAGGCTGGGAAATTTATCCGAAAATATGTTGGAGATGTCGAGATATATCTCAACGACCTCCTAGACTCTGGGGCCGAAGTAATCTTCGAGGGAGCTCAAGGAACCCTCCTAGACATAGATCATGGAACCTACCCATACGTAACCTCATCCAATACGATCGCTGGAGCTGCTTGCACGGGCTCAGGGATAGGGCCTACTAGGATAGATGAGGTCATCGGGGTGATGAAGGCTTACTCGACTAGGGTTGGGGCAGGAGTCTTCCCGACGGAGCTACATGGAGATCTCGCCCATCGGATTAGGGAGGTTGGTGGAGAGTATGGGACGACGACCGGCAGGCCTAGGAGGGTTGGATGGCTGGACATACCATTATTGAGATATGCGGTTAAGCTCAGCAACGTCTCATGGATAGCTATGATGAAACTCGACGTCCTAACAGGTTTGAAGAAGCTCAAGATCTGCAAGGAGTATGTGGTGGATGACGAGGTGGTCGAGGTCGCCCATCCAAGTGTAAAGAGGCTTGAGAGGGTTAAGCCCAACTATATCGAGGTCGATGGATGGAATATAGGTCAAGAGGATTGGAGGAGGCTCGCTGAGAGGGGTTGGGAATCGTTCCCGCCCGAGGCCAAACATTATGTGGAGTTGGTCGAGGAATTGCTCGGAGTCCCGATCAAGCTAGTCTCGGTTGGAGCCGAGGCTGGGATGGAGGTCTGGAGATGAGCTTCAAGCCCCTAGAGGCGATAATCCCGATAGATGGTAGATATCGTGGAAGAGTCGCGGAGGCTTCGAACTACTTCTCAGAATATGCGTTGATTAAGGAGAGGTTGAGGGTGGAGATAGAGTTCTTGATAAGAATGGTCGAGGCCTGCGGCGGGGAGTTGGAATCCAAGCTTCCACGAGATTGGAGGGATAGATTGCTGAGACTGGTTGAGGAGTTTAAGCTTGAGGAAGCGGAGAGGGTTAAGGAGCTTGAGAAGACCCTAGGCCACGATGTCAAGGCCCTCATAAACTATCTTAGGGAGAAGCTCCACCAAATCGGGTTAGAGCAACTCTCACCATATATTCATCTAGGATTGACCTCGGATGACGTGAATAACCTAGCATACTCACTCCTCCTAACACGCTTTAGAGATGAGATCCTCATACCCAATCTAATCGAGGCGGTCAAGACTATATCTGAGAAGGCTAGAGAGAATCTTGAGACAGTCATGCTCGGCAGAACCCATGGAGTTCCAGCAGTCCCCACAACATTTGGAAGATTTCTATCGAACTATGCATATAGATTGGCTAGGGTCGCAGGTGAGCTTGCATCGTTCAAGTTTCCAGGAAAGCTCGGTGGAGCCGTTGGAGACCATTCAGCCCTAAAATTCACCTATCCTAGAGTTGATTGGATCAGGTTTAGCAAGGATTTCGTCGAATCCCTCGGACTCGAATACATTCCAGCCTCAACCCAGATACTCCCACATGATAGGATCTCAGAGTTCTTGAATAAGGTCTCCATCCTAGATGCAATCGCGTCGAATCTCTGCAGAGATCTCTGGCTCCTATCATCTTTGGGATTATTGGTGTTTGGGAGGAGGGTCGGTGAGGTCCACTCATCTACGATGCCTCATAAATCCAATCCACTACACCTCGAAAACGCCGAGGGAGCATTCGACCTAGCCTCGAACACGGCTTCATTCATGGCCCGCAGACTCATCTCAAGTAGGCTTCATAGAGATCTCTCAGACTCGATAATCAAGAGGTTCTATGGGCTTCCATTAACCCTAACCATAATCGGGTTTAAGGGCTTGATGGAGGCATTCAGGAGGATGATCGTCTTAAGGGATAGGATGAGAGAGGAGGTCGAGGAGCATCCAGAATCCTTGGCCGAGGCATACCAAGTATATCTCAGGGCGAGGGGAGTTGAAGACGCATATGAACTCGTTCAGAGATCTCTTGGTAAGGGCTGGAGCGAGGTCCTAAGGGAGATCAAGGATAGAGGTCTACCAGCCGAAGTCGTTAAGAGACTTGAGGAGGCAAAGCCTACCGAATATGTTGGTGAGGCCATTAGGATAGGGTCCATGCTCTTAGATGAGGTCGATAGGATTCTAGGAGGGATCGGGAAATGAATCTTCCCTCACACCCTCGGCCATTAGCTCACATCTCATGACCTCAAACCTTCTACCTAAAGCCTCCATTAATTGAGGGATCTTCTCATCCTCGGCGACCGCTATCACGCATCCGCCTCCACCAGCTCCCGTGAGCTTCGCTCCAAGAGCCCCAGACCTCATACATAATTCAATTGCTTCCTCTATTTCCTTCGATGATACCCCAACTCTCCTCAAGAGCTCTTGGTTTCTCAGCATGAGTCTTCCGATAAGCTCTAGGTCTCTGGCCTTTAGAGCGTCAACCGCCTCCCAGATTATCCCTTCAGCGTCTTCCAAGATCTTCTCGAACTCCTCTCCATGAGCATCCCTAAACTCCTTAACCCTCCTAACCAAGTCTCCGGTCCTCCTAGCCTTCCCCGTGTTGATTATCAAGATCTCATCTAGGTTGAGGCTCATACCCCTAAATCCCTCGGATCGCGTATAGATTCCGCCTCCGCCGTAGGTCGCGATAGTCGTGTCGATTCCAGACGGCCTATAATGAACCAAGCTCTCACCTAGGTGAGCAGCCCTTCTAATCAATTCGAGATCGAGTTCTCCCCTCAGTAGCAGGCATGTGGCCGCCGCCGATGCAACCGAGACCGATGCCGATGATCCTAAACCAACGCTTTGAGGTATTGATGACCTTATCCTAAGATTTAGCCCGCCGGAATATCCTAGTTGATCGATTACATAGGCTGAGGCCTTGACCGCTGGGTTCTCCCCGCTCCAGCCATCGAGAATTATCCCTCGATCAGATTTCATGGCCTCTACATAGGCTCTTAGGCCGATTGCTGAGACGATGGCTGGCTTATCATAGACGACGAAGTGTTCTCCGAATAGAATCACTTTACCCGGCGCCGAGGCGCGCGCCTTCATCATCAACCTTTTGCGGCTTAGCGTTTATTTATGTTACGCCGATTCATACTTGCTCAGCTATCAAATCTTACTCAACTCTCTTCAAGCCTGAAAGCCTTAATAATCCCTCATGTAGCTCAAACCAAATGTTATGATATGATTGGACATCAACACCTGACAGGTATTCAATTTCTCCACGCCTCACCAAGTTCAGCGCCCTGTTAAGCCTCATAATATACGTCTTCAATATTGGAAGCACATTAGAGAGCTTTTCAAGAACTTTCAGCGTTTTCTTATGAAGCTCGCCCAGCTCCCTGATTATCGCCAAGTCATACTCAGGATCACTATGATCATTTGGAACAAGCATTCCTCCTTCATTTTTCACTTGCCATCTAGTGACGAGATCCTTGAACCATGTATTCAGCTCCTCAAACTCCTTGCAATATAAGATAATTTCATCTCTTCTACCCGAGCCCTCTAATACTTCCTGTCTAAGCCTCTTCATCTCTTCTCGTCCCGCATGTTCTATCTCCCATCGATCATCAACTCTTCTCACCAATCCTCTTCTCAGTAAATCGCTTAAGATTTCTTGGATCTTCTCTCCAACAATCTTTACATTATCTTCAATATCTTCCTGGGAGGAGGATCCATATATATCGAGGTAATTTAGGACGAGAAATTCATCCCAATCAACCATGTCGTCGGCACCGATTCGGCGTCCCACCGAGCTTAATTTAAACTTTGACCGGAAATTCGGGACGCCGTTCGTTCAAGAATAAAATTCATATACGTCTCACTTATGGTTGATGATGGGATGCTGAAGCTAAGAGGTCTACCAGCTTCTCCTGGAGTAGCTGTAGGGAAGGCATTCGTATATGGTGTGCATGAAGAGCTCGATGTTGCGGATTTTTCAGGAGATGTTGATGTGGAGATTTCCAGGTTTAAGAGGGCATTAGAGGAGACTAAGACGCAAGTGGCGAAGCTCAGAGACAAGGTCGAGAGAGAGATAGGAGGGGATGAAGCAAAGATTTTTGAGGCTCATCTAATGATCTTAGAGGATCCCATGTTCACTGATAACGTAGTGAAATATATCAAGGATAGCGGCTTATCGGCTGAGAGGGCTGTTGAAAAAGCTTCAAAGGAGATTATGGAGATGTTCGAGGCGATGGAGAGCGAGTACTTTAGATCTAGGGCGGATGACATCAAAGATCTCCGGAATAGGATCATCAATAATCTCAGGGGAAGGAGACAGTCGCTAGGCTTAGATCTTAAGGAGCCTTCAATAGTTTTCGCTAGAGAACTTCTCCCATCAGATACGGCGAGAATGGATAAGAAGAAGGTGCTCGCCTTCGTGACAGAAATCGGCGGGATAACCTCTCACGCGGCGATAGTTGCGAGAGCCCTACGGATTCCAGCGGTAGTGAGCGTGAAAGACTTAATGAAAAACGTGAAAAGCGGTGTTATGGCGATAGTGGATGGATATAGGGGCTTGGTTATTATAGAGCCTGATGAAGAAGTTCTACGAGAATATTCACGGAAGAAGTAATTTCAAAGTCATTCCTTCTCTCCAAACTTGTTCTTGATAAGAGTCAGCAAGGTGTTTAAAGCTTCTTCAGCGTCCTCGCCCTCCGCGATTATGGTTATCTCATCGCCGCACTCTGCCCCGAGTGATAAAACTCCAAGAATGCTCTTGGCATCCGCGATCTTATCTCCCTTCTTGACCTTAAGGCTGGCTTTAAACTTCTTAGCCGTTTGGACGAATACCGCTGCAGGTCTGGCATGTAAACCAACCTTATTCGTCAAAACGGCGCTTGCCTGTAAAATCTTCATCGCCGTTCACTCCTCAATAATCTCCCGTATTTAGATTTTCCACCTTATCTACTATTTGGCGCATCTGCGCCCGTTTACTAAGGTATGGTTAAGAAGCCATCAATCATCTCGACTATTGGAGACGGCGATTCGTGTAGTCTTAGAGTGAAAAATTAACAATTTTAGGGCAACAATTCAAGGTAGATGTCAGAAATGACGTTAAAAAAGAAAAATTTATCTATGGGCACGATATACAAAAATACTGTCAACTGAGATAGGGGGTTAAGAAATGGGTTGGATTGAAACTTTATCGGCAGTTGTTCAAGGCTTCTTAAATCTCGGTGCCTCTGTCGCCATTCCGATAATCTTGTTCTTCATAGCTCTCGGATTCAGGGTTAAGCCTGGTAGAGCTGCGAGATCGGCTATAACCATCGCCGTGGGTTTCGTCGGAATCAACCTGTTGATAGGATACTTCATGGACGCGATATCTCCCGTTGCTAAGATGCTTGTCGAGAGAACGGGAATCCAGCTAGTGGCCATAGACGTTGGATGGCCCTCAGCCGCCGCAATCGCCTTCGGCTCGCCCTTGGGGACTTTGATAATTCCCGTAACCGTTGCCGTTAACCTGATCCTACTAGCTGCTAGGGTAACTAGAACCTTAGACGTTGACGTCTGGAATTATTGGCACTTCGCGTTCGTCGCGAGCCTGACGTATATAGCGACTGGAGACTTCTGGTTGGGACTATTGGCTGGAATAGCGATGTTCGTAGCCATTTTGCCGATCGCAGACTGGTCTGCTCCAAAGATTCAAGAAATGCTTCAGACTCCAGCCATCTCTCTACCGCATGGATTCTCAGCTCCATACTTCGCGTTGGCTTATCCAGTAATGAAGCTGTTTCAGAAGATCCCTAGCCTTTGGAACATTAGAGCTGATCCCGAGACCATTAGGAAGAGGTTCGGATTGATAGGCGAAACTCCTGTTCTCGGAGCGATAATAGGGTTCGCCTTATCAGTTGCAGCTGGAGCCGACTATGTTACAGTGGCTAAGACCACGGTCGGCATGGCCGCTGTAATGGTGATCCTGCCGAGAATGGTTAGGATCTTGATGGAGGGATTGGTTCCCCTAGCGGACGCTATCAGAGAGACATTTGTCAAGAAATACGCTGGAAAGAGAGAACTATACATTGGATTGGACTCGGCGATCGCTATAGGACATCCCGTAGCCATAGCGGCTTCCCTAATCCTCATACCGATATTCATCGCAGAATCCCTGATACCAGGAAACAAGATACTGCTCCTCGCCGATCTCCCAGTCATACCATTCATGGTGTGCATGACTGTTCCGCTGTTCAACTACGACACCGTTAAGGTCATAATAAATATGGCAATCTGGAACATCGTCGGCCTGCTCCTAGGAAGCACGATCGTAGACATCTACACGGCCACCGCGAAGTCCGTTGGATTCCCGTTGCCGAAGGGAGCTTTGTATATCTCAAGCATATGTGATGGAACGAATCCATTGACTTGGTTCCTCATTCAGCTCGGAAGGATAGGCTGGAGACCACTAGCTTACGGAGCCCTAATAGCTGTGATCATAGTGTCCATAATAATAGGATATATCGCTGAGAGAAGGAGAGAGGAGAGAGCCGCCAAAGCTGCCGCTACGAGCGGCTAAAGGTTAAAGCTTCCTAAACCTTCTCTATTTTTCAGAGGTGACGGGCTTGGAGAGTGACGTAAAAAGGGTTATTGTGAGTTGTGGGACGGCTATAGCTACCGCGACATATGTCGCGAGTAAGATAAAGGAGATCGCCGAAGAGAATGGGATTAAGGTCGAGGTAACTCAATGTAAGGCGGCTGAAATCAACTACTACATATCAATGTTGGGGAAAGTCGATCTAATAGTCACGACCACCCCCGTAAATGTTCAAGGAATACCCGTGGTCAACGGCGTGCCATTCCTAAGCGGAGTTGGGGTTGAACAGGTTAAGAAGCAGATAGTTGATATCTTGAAGAAGAGCTGAGGTGAAGCCTACGAAAGTCTACTACACCTTCATCGACTGCGATGAAAGCATAGAAGCGCTTAGAAGAGCAAGCCAGTATCTTTACAATAAAGGTCTTGTGAAAGAGACCTATGTCGAATCTCTATTAAAGAGGGAGAAAGAGTTTCCAACAGGTCTTCAAAGCGAGAAGGGAATCGGAGTCGCTATACCTCATGCAGATATAGAGCATGTCTTGGAGGAAGCTTTCATAGCGATGTTTCCAACAAAAACCCTATATTTCCATAAGATGGATGAGCCTGATAAGAAAATTCCCGTCGATCTAGTTCTTTTATTGGTCGTTAAATCCACTCAAGGCTACATGAAATTCCTCTCAGACCTGGCTTCAACAATAAATGATGAGAAGTTCGCCGAACTCGTGGAGAGCGGAAAGACTGAGGAGATCGTAAATTTCCTAGTCAAGAATATTCTAGAGAAGCATTTCAAGGTTGAGCAGGTCGAGAGAGTAGAGTTCTGAAGAGAAGCATAACGTACCTAACGAAGCATCGGCTCAATAACGCCTAGGTGGACGTATGAATCCAAACTGTAGTTTCACGGCCTCTCACGCCTCTTTTTGCTTTCTAGGATAAGTGGATGGACTATCTTATGGATGTATTCTATGAACTCGGATTCGGGCATCTTCGTGAAGGCGGTTACCACGCAGTTCCTAGTCAACCCCATAACCCTATTCGTCCCGGTGACCGTGAAGACGATATACCATATGTTTCCATGGCTTAGATACTCCTCATAGAGTCCTGAGTCCTTTAGAGATTCGCCGTAAAGGGCTAGCTTATCGACGGCTGGGAAGTCTAGGTTGTCGAAATAGATCACCTTAGTCGCCTCGGGATTCCTCTCATGAAACTCCCTCATAACTTCAGGGGATATTCTGGCCTCGGTTAATGCCTTGTATGAGAGGTAGAGGTGGTGGGAGAGGATCGACGCGACAGCGTTCGCGAAGTGTTTTTCCTGGACTACCGTTAGGAGGGTTAGGTCTTCAAGCCTTCTGAAGATTATTCTGGCCTCGGTCGTCTTCAGGATTGGAACCCTCCTCCCCCTCTGGTTTACCAAGATTATCTTATCCCTGCTGAAGACTCCCTCGAGCATATCATCCTTTAGATCTAGGTCTCTCACCTCGGTAACGAGCTCAAAGTCCATCCCCTCCTCACTCCGCTCATCGACAACCCTATAATCCCTGAGCTTATCCGCTATCTCCTCTAGGCTCGTATCCACCCTTATCTCGAAGACCTTCGCGGCGAGGGGCATCTCGATCCCTCTCACCAGAGTGGGCCATGGATGATATATAGGTTAGGATCTGTTGGCGAGCTTCTTCACAGCCCTATAAGCGTCTCTCCCAGCCCCATAATAGTTCTCTAGCTTCTCGACGAATCTATAGCCCATCCTTCTGTAGAGGTTTAGTGCTGGAAGGTTGTCCACCGCCACCTCTAGGATTATCTCCTCACATCCCTCCTTCTTAAACGAGTCTTCAATGATCTCCATCAAGAGCTTCCCAATACCCTTACCTCTAAGCTCAGGTCTAACGTTCAGGGTGTAGATTCTTCCAACCAACCTTTTCCCAGATCTCTCAACCCTCCCCACGACGAATCCCAATATGGTGTCGTCTTTAACGGCTTTTAGGAAGATAGCCCTCTCATCTCTAAGTAGCCACTTATAGATCCACTTGCTATACGATTCTCTCCCAAAGCATTCGACCTCGATCTCATAGATCTCGTCCAAGTCCTTTGGCTCCGCCCTCTCAACCCTCACCCCAATCTCCATATCCTCCAAGAGAGGATCTACTCGGCTATCCTTATATTCATGACCCAGAATCTCCTCTCGGTGCGACCATTTGAGGGAGCTCGCGGTCGTTAAGCTTGGAGGCTCGATCATAACCGTTAAGGATAAGCCATTCACCCTCAGAGGAGATATTCTCGAGAGGATTGGATCCGAGCTCTCCGGCCTCGAAGACTCTCTAATCCTCGTCCATGGAGGTGGATCATATGCCCATCCAGTCGCGAAGAAGTACTCGGTCTCGGAGGGCTATAGGGATGAGGAGCACTTGAGGGGGTTTATCGAGACATCGATTGCTGTTCGGAGATTAAACCTCGAAGTCGTTGAGAAGCTAGTTGACGGAGGGCTGAGATGTATAGGCATACCATCATCGACGATGTTCTCGACGAGCTCCGGAAAGATCCTCACATGCAACCTCGATCCCATATTCCTGTCGCATAGGATTAAGATCGCTCCGATCACGTGTGGAGATGTTGTATTCGACCGCGAGCTCGGATTCACGGTCTTATCGGGAGACGCTATCGCATCGTATCTCGCGATCAGGCTTAAGGCTAAGAGGCTGATCTACGCGATAGATTTGGACGGGATCTACATTAGGGATAGGGTTACGGGCGAGGTGAAGATAGCTGAAGAACTTAAGCCCGGCATGAAACTCGAACCCCTCGGAAAGGTCGAGGAGGATGTTACTGGAGGAGTTATGGGGAAGCTTGAGGAGGGGTTTAGGGCGGCTGAGAAAGGTGTCGAGGTAATGATAGTTAATGGGCTGGTTGATGGGAGGATAAGGGACGCAGTTTTGGGCAAGAGGGTTCTTGGAACAGTTCTCAAGGTTTAGGCTCTTGCTGGATCGCTAAGAAGTCGTCTGGCTTGATGTTCTCGGCGAGCTCGGGGGTTAGAACTCCCCTCTCGATTAACACCCTCCTAGCGAGATACCAGAATGCATATGGTAGGGCCAATCTCCCCCTATTATTCATGGGGATCACGAGGTCTACGTCGCTGATCGTGTTATCGGTGCTGCACATAGCTATCACGGGTATCTGAGCTATCTTCGCCTCTATAACCGCCTGCCTATCATACCTCGGATCCGACACTAGGATCAGCTCGGGCTCGATATACGTCTCGAGGATTGGGTTCGTGAGCGACCCCGGCTCAAATCTCTCAGTTATCGGTATGCATCCAGTTAGCTCGCAGAACTTCTGGACGGGCTTCGTCCCATAGATGTGGGTTGAGATCACCGCGACCTTCTCCGGCGGATAGTATGAGATGAACTTGGCCGCTATATTCAATCTCTCGATCGTCTTGTTTATGTCTATGAGGTAGACTCCATCGGGCCTCTGCTTGAAGATGAATGGCTCCATGTGCTTGACCTTAATCCTAGATCCTATGTGTAGTCCATGTCTGACGAGGATCTCCTGAATGTCCGCCTGCACCTCTTTCTCCTCGCTCATATCCTAAGCACCGCCATCCTATCTCCTCCAATAATCTCCCCTATCCTTAGAAGCTCGTTCGCCTTCGCAACCCTCTCCCCTCCAACAACTCCAGCCTTCAAGAGCTTTCCGCCCCAAGCGACCGCTAGCTGGCTTAGGGTTCCCTCCGGCGGCTCCCCAGATCTATGGGATACGGTTGGAACTATTCCCTTCTCATGGGCTATCCTCACGGTCTTCATGGCCGTCGTCAAGAGTCCGACTTGATTAGGCTTGATTATCACGGCTCTAACAGCATTCCTCTCCGCCGCCTCCCTTAGTATCTCAGGTCTGGTGACTATTAGATCGTCTCCACATATCAGGGTCTTCGATCCGATTTGCTTTGATAGCTCGACGAATCCATCCATATCGTTTTCATCGAGCGGGTCCTCGACATAAAATAGGTTGAATCTATCCGTCCACTCGGCAACCCTATTCATGTGATCCTCCCTGCTAAGCTCTATCCCCTCAGTTGGATAGACGTATTTTCCTTTCTTTGGATCCCATAGGCTTGAGGCGGCTATATCGACCCCAACCCTTATCTCGAATCCAAGCTCATCGGATACCTCGTCCGCCGCCTGCTTCAAGATCTCCAATCCCTTCTCGGTGTTGATCGGCGGCGCGTAGGCTCCCTCATCGCCTCTACCGAGGGTGAATCCTCCAAGATGCTTGTCTAATAGTTCTCCAGCCCTTCGATGGACCATGAAGTTCGCCTTAACGGCTGAATAAACATCCCCCGCCCCTATCGGGCTCACTAAGAGCTCTTGCCAGTCTGGAGCACCCTTCCCAGCATGCTTCCCTCCGCCGATGACGTTTCCAAGCGGATACGGTAGCCTAAATTCGTCAACGATTTTGAGATGTTCGAAGAGGGGTTTTCCCAAAGCCTTAGCCGCGGCTAGGGCTGTTGCGAGTGAGGTGGCGAAGGCTGCGTTTCCGCCGAGCTTCCTAAAGTCCTCGGTTCCATCAAATTCTCTCAGCAGATCGTCGACGGCCTCTTGATCCGATGCATCGAGTCCGATGAGCTTCTTAGCTAGCTCATTATTTATCAGCCTGATAGATTCATCCACCCCTCCAGCTGGATAGTATGCGACCTCCTTCCCTCCCTTGCTCTTCCCAGCTGGGGCTGCGGCTCTCCCATATCCTTCTCCAGCCCATATCTCTACCTCGACCGTCTCCTCTCCCCTGCTATTGTAGACCTTACGCGCCTTAACCCTCTTGATCTCGACGGCCATCACTCACTCACCTCCCAAGATACTTCTTATGCTGACTGAATAGGGTGTGGAGCCTAATCACCTCGTCAAAGTACTCATAGTGGCTTAAGAACATCCTTCTACAACAGTATCTCTTTATCCCTAGGTCGTCTAAGACCTTTCCGGGATCTTCTCCGGCCTCAACCCTCCGCTCATACTCCTCCCACTTATCCGCTATCAAGGCTCCGCATGTGAAGCATCTGATCGGGAACATCATGTCCGTTTCCAAGCCAAAGACGGGAGATGACTATATTTTAAGGTATTCCCATCGCGCTAAGGCCGTTAAAGGTCGAAGTGGATGACTTAGATTTATAGGGTCACGAGATCGCGGGGGTCTTTCAGCGGAGGCATTCTATCTAATTATCTCCCATCTAGGCTGATACTTCTCAAGCTGCTTCCTGGTGTATTCGTCCATTGGATGCTCTCGCTCAGGTATCTTAAGCTCCTTCTTAACTCCGAAGACGGCGGTCGAGAAGTATCTATATCCATTGTCGTTTATCATCGTGACTATGTTCTTTAGCTCTGGATGCTTTTTAGCGAGCTTTATCGCCATGACGACGTTTGCCCCAGATGAGATTCCGCAGAAGATCCCCTCCTCCCTGATCAACCTCTTCGTCATCTCTATCGCCTCCTCGGATGAGACTAGGATCACGCCGTCTAGGACGCTTAGATCTAGATTTCTTGGGACGAATCCATCGCCTATGCCCTCGATCCTATGAGACCCCCACCTACCCTCGGCCAGTAGGGGCGCTTCGGTCGGCTCACCCGCATAGATCTTGATCCTCTTTCTCTTCTTCTTCAGGTATCTCCCAACCCCGCTCACGGTTCCACCCGTCCCCTGAGTCGCCACGAAGGCATCTATCCTCCCCTTCGTCTGCTTCCAGATCTCAGGCGCGGTCGTCTTGTAGTGGGCTGCGATGTTATCTGGATTCTCGTATTGGTTTGGGAACCAGTATTTTCCCGGGTTCTCCCTTATTATCTCCTTGGCCTTCTCCATGCTTAGATCGACATCACTCTCCCCTCCGGGGGTGAAGATTATGTTTCCTCCAAGCGCTCTAATGAGCTTCTTCCGCTCCTCGCTCATCCCATCGGGCATGACTATCGTGACCCTATAGCCTAGGAGGGTTCCTATGAAGGTGCATGAGATCCCAGCGTTCCCGGTTGAGACCTCTATTATCTCCATCCCAGGCTTTAGGTCTCCTCGCTTGATGGCGTTTAGGATCATCTCGCGATAGGTTCTATCCTTTAGGCTTCCGGTTGGGTTATAGAACTCGAGCTTTCCCCAGATATTCGCCTTCACTCCCTCCTCCTTAGGGATCTTGTTGAGCTTCACCATGGGCGTGTTCCCGATCGTGTCTAGGATTGATTTGACCGCTGGAGGCACGGATATTCTCGCCAACCTCTCACCCTCTAACCCAAGACCGTGATCTCCATCCAGCAAATAAGCCTTATCCAGATTTCACCTATATGACTTCTGTTTAAATCTTCGAGCAGAATATCGATTGGGCTTCTTAGGCTCAGCCTGTCTAGGATCTCCGGCCAACAACACCCTATTATACTCTTTTATCCGCTGCTTCACCGCTTCACTCTTAGAGGCCAAGGCTCTCGCTATAGCGAATGAGACCGCGTCGGCGATAGCTACGATCCCGCCTCCCCTGACCTTTACGTCGAAGTCGTGGCTCTTCCAGAACTTCTCGTTGAAGTAGAGCGGGGTTAAGATCTTCGCCCTAACAAGCTCGTTTCCAAAGTATTCGAGGGGCTGATTATTGATGAATATCTTGCCAGTCCCAGGCCTAATCACGAGCCTAGCCACGGCGGTCTTCCTCTTTCCAACGAATGGGCCTAAGACCTTCGTCAACTCAGCCACCTACTCCGATCAATTCACAACCTAGCCATATTTTATACCTTCAAGATTCTTAAGAGATTGCTTCCTTAAGTAAGGTCTTCAGCTCTTAGCTCCATATCTTCCGCCTGAGATGAGGTTGCTGAGCTCGGCTATCGTCATATACCTTATGAGCTTTCCAGACCTGCTCCTCGCCTCCGTTAACGCCGCCTCGGGGAAGCTTAGCTTCTCGACCTTCTCATACTCCTTTGGAACTCCAGCGTAGACCTTGAGCCTCCTTAGAGCCTCCCTACCCTTAGGCTTCTTCCTAGGAAGCATCCTCGCGATCGTGTACCAGACTAGTCTATCGGGTTTTCTCGGATACCAGACATTTATCTTCTTATGGGATGAGAACTGCCTCCTCGCCAAAAGCCTCTGATACCTTTCTAGGATCGCCTTCTTCTTCCCAGTTATTATCGCCTTCTCGGCGTTCACCACGATCACATTCATCCCCAGGAGGAGCATCTTAGCTATCCTAGACGCCATCCTCCCAAGCCTCTGATTAGATGCATCCACGACGACCGTTCTCTTCGTCTCCACTACGCTCATCTCTAGAACCTCCGCATGGCCTGACTATATAAGCCTAGCTCCAAATATCTCAACGATTATACTCAACAACAATTCTCTTACAGCTCTGAGACTATTCCCGGGATCCTTGGGAATGGTTGGACTTCGGCCACATGCCTCACCCCGCAGACATACGCTATGAATCTCTCGACCCCGAGCCCTGCTCCGGCTGAGGGCTTGAGTAATCCGCGTTTAGCGAGGTTTAGGATGAACTCATAGTTCTCTCTCCTCAATCCATCTCTCTCGATCTTTCTAAGCATCTTCTCATACTCGTATTCCCTCTCTCCTCCCGAGATCACCTCGCCATAGCCCTCAGGTAGGATTAGGTCGAAGTTCCTCCACTCCCCAGCCTCCTCATCCTCATAGTCATAGAATTCTCTCGGGATATCCGTGACCCATGCCGGATTCCTTAGATCTCTTGAAAGCTTTAGCTCCCAGTCAGCACCATATCTTTCCTCAACTTCCCTCCTCTTAAAGACCTTGAAGGGAGTCTCTGGGACTTCGATCCCATCTCTTCCGAGGAGTTTAAGCTCGTCTCTAAGCCTCTCCTTAACAGCCCTAATCGACTTTGCTATGAGATCTTCATAGATCTTGAATATGTCCTCCATCCTCGCATAGGCGACCTCGACCTCAAGCTGGGTGAACTCGTAGAGGTGTCTTCCGGTTAGGGCCCTATCCCTACGTTCGATCCTTATGTTAGGCGAGTAGATAAAGAATCTCTCAGGCCCTAGGGAGACTAAGACCCTCTTATGGAGGATCATGCTCTGCATCGCCTTCACCCTAACCCCATAGACCTCAAGCTCAGGCCTCTTCTCTATGCTCGCACCTGGATCGGGCCAGAGCGGGTCGGTGGCCCTCGAAAGCATCACAGGCAAGATCCAGTAGAATCCCTTTTCGAGTAGATCGCTTGTCATCGTCTTTAGGATCTCGGTCTTAACCCTGAATATCGCGCATTTCCTCTCATCTCCAAGCCCCTCGATGGAAGCGATCCTCTCAAGCTCCATGAAGCTTTTAAGCCTCGCCCTCATCAGCCTCTAGGATCTCCATGTAAGGCATGTATTTGTCTTTTTTATCAGATTTTGAGCATATTGACGGTAAAATCGCGATACTCGTATCGCTTTTTCGTCAAATTGACGACTTCAGCGACGATAATCTCGCTCCAATCTTTCTGAGGCACATTTTATTAACGACGGATTTATCTGAATACCTATGTCTGGAAGGAGTGAATGGGCTTCTCCAGGAGCTCTGGGGCTCGCTGGATTCGGGTTGACGACCGTTCTCCTAAACCTCCATAATGCTGGGCTGGTCAAGGTGCCTTTGATCACCTTTTGCTATGGATTCTTCTATGGTGGATTGGCTCAAGTGATCGCTGGGATAATCGATGGGAGGCGTGGAGACATCTTCGGCTTAACCGCCTTCACCTCCTATGGCCTCTTCTGGATAGGCTTGTCGCTGGCGACCCTCCTAGACTGGCTCAAGATTGTGACCCTAACCCCGGTGGAGGCCGGATATGCGATGTTGATGTGGGGGATCTTCACCGCCTACCTGACACCCGGATCCTTTAAGATAACTAGATTCGCCCTGCCGACGGTCTTCATCTCATTAACGATCCTATTCTTCCTCCTCTCAGCGGCCTTCTTCACGATCGCTACAGGCGGATCGATTCTACTACTCAGGATCGCTGGAGTTGAGGGGATATTCTGTGGGCTGAGCGCGATGTATACGTCGGCTGGGATAGTCTTGAATACTCATCTCGGCAGAGAGGTTCTCCCACTCTAGCCTATCAGCTTGACGCCGCTACCGCTTGGATACCTCTCGGCGAACTCCTCGGTCGTTAGGATTGTTCCACCCGCCTTCAAAATTTTTTCATAGGCTTTCTTCGAGAAGCCGAAGGCTCCTATGGTTATCGGGTGATCTAGCTCTCCTGAGCCCAAGACCTTTCCGACGACATAGACCACGTCTCCGCTTTTCGTGAGCCTATTGAGCTTGTAGAGGTTTACGACCCTCCTGCTCCTCCTAGATCTCTTGGCCTCCTCGATTATCCTCTTCCAGAATCTGGTCTTCGCCGCCGGCCTCGGGATCGCCTTGAGTATGCTTAGCTTGAGCCCCGGCCTAACCGTCTTCCTCCTACTCACCATCTCGATTCTCCTATGGTTTTGCTCGGGTTAATCATAAAGATTAATCCGCCTTCAACTCTCCTAAAAGCTTGCTAAACTTCTCCTCGAACTCTGAGGTCTTCTTCTCCAAGGCTTTCGCGGCCTCGATTAGGATGCGCTTCGGCGGCAGAAACCCTATAGACTCGACATATAGTATCCTCTTATTCGGGTCTCCATCCTTCGACTCATAGAGAGATGAGATCGCAGCCTGCCACTTCGCATTCTTCCTCCCCCTCCCAACCCTGACATATAGCTCCATCTCTATCCGCTGGCCTGGCGCTAGCTTCACTATCGGGATCTTAGGGCTCACGGGCTTCACGGTGGTGGTTGGATCTTCTGGGATCATGTCCCCGGAGTAGACGGTTATAGGCTCATCCTTCGCCTCAGCCCTCAAGATATATCTCACAGCGCACTTATCGCATCCAAGCTTACTCCCGCAATCGCATTCCTCGGGTGGAACATATCTATCTATGTCGGACTTGAATGGTATTAGGGAGATTCTATGGGCTAGGACGTCGTTCGGCATGGCCGAGGTATTCTCTATCAATAGGATCTCCTCGACCGCCATAGTTGGAACCTCGTTTATCGTGAACCTCCTTATCGCGTTCGCTATCGAGAGTGGGACTCCCTCAAGCTCAACCCTAACGCTCTTCTCATCTGCTTCGAGAAGCTTAACCGAGATCATTCAGCCGAGACTTAACGCTTGAAGCCATCTTAAAAGGATTTACGACTTCGAGAACGAGCCCCTGAAGTTAAATCCTTATCAGCCGGATCGATTCTACGTGATTTTGATGATGTTGAGGGTTGGTAGATCGATGATTGAGCTCGTGAAGGGAGATATAACGGAGCTTGAGGTGGATGCCATAGTCAATGCCGCGAACTCTAGGCTTAAGATGGGTGGAGGGGTCGCTGGAGCGATCTTGAGGAAGGGCGGCTGGAGCATCCAAGAAGAATGTGATAAGATTGGATATTGTCCGGTTGGTGGGGCTGTGATAACCGGTGCGGGGAAATTGAAGGCTAGATATGTTATCCACGCAGTCGGCCCTAGGATGGGCGAGGGAGATGAGGATAGGAAGCTTAGAGACGCGACCCTAAACTCCCTCAAGCTCGCGGAGAAGCATGGGGTCAAGAGCATAGCGTTCCCAGCCATCTCCACAGGCATCTTCGGATTCCCAAAGGATAGGTGTGCGAAGATAATGTTGAGAACCACAGTCGATTACTTGAAGGCTGGGAGCAATATCGAGAGGGTGATCTTCTGCTTATACGACGATAAAACATATCAAATATTCGCTGAAGAGCTTAACAGGATCAAAGATGAGGTTTAGGCGATGTATGGGGGTGCTCCGAGCTCTTCATCATATCTCCTCTCAAGCTCTCTAACGAGTCTCTGAAGCTCTAGGTTCTTCTCAACCGCCTCATCAACCTCTCGCTCAAACTCCATCGCCCTCCTCTCAAGATCCCCTAGATCTAGCTTTATGTCGAGCATCGTCGATAGCTTCCTCAAGACGTGGAGGGCTGTCTTAGGATTCGGGATCGTGACGTAGCTTGGGCTATGGCCCCAGATTCCTATCGCCTCTATCCCACGCCTCAAGGCCATGGTCATAATATGGCTGTGGATGCTCGCAGGCCCATAATACTCTATGGGCTTCAGCCCATATGCCTCCACCTCCCGCCTTAGATTCTCCATGTTCACGACAACCTTAACCCTCGGCCTCCTCGTATGCGGGATCAGGTCTAGGACTCCACCTATCAGATAGATCCTCCTTATCATGCATTCATCGCAGATGGATAAGATCTGCTCCGTGTATTCCTCCCAATTCATGTTCGGCTCAGATCCCATCAAGATTAGGAATGCCTTCTCATGGTCTCCGCTGGTCCATAGATATAGGTCGTTTGAAGGAAGTCTGAAGTCTCTTAACACCCCCTTACTAACGGCCACCAAGGGTCTGGTCGAGGTCAGGTCATAACATCCGGAGGTCTTCAGATCCCCGATCCTCTCAGCCTTCAAGGAGCTCACCAGATACTTTATCGAGAGCGATGATACTTTCCCGGCATCGGGCCAACCTGAGAACCCCATTATCATAAGCCTAGTCTTGAATCCCTTGACGCGATCCAATCTTCTCAAAAGCTCCTCATCCATGAGCCCGTCCACACGATCAAGTTCCATCAAGGTTGATATGAAGTTTTCCAGCAAGGTTTAAGCAGTGAGATCGAGATCGTTTAGATGGATGATGTGGGTGTAGTGTCTGAGCCGTGATGAGGGCTGCAGTATCTGATGAATCTTACATAATTCACCTATAGATCCTTAAGATCTCTCCATCGACCTCCACCAAGTCTCCATCTCTTATCATCGATACGTCTATCTTATCGATGGTTGGGATCTCGGCGATTATCGCCCCGACAGCAATTATCGGCTCGCATCTAAGGTTCACGATAGCTTTCGGAGCGATCCCCCTCCTCTTCAATCTTAGGATGATATATGATCCGACCGTAGATCGATTATCGCGCCGACAGCGATTATAGGCTCGCATCTAAGATTTACAATGGCTTTCGGGGCGATTCCCCTCCTCTTCAATCTTAGGATGATGTATGATCCGACCGTAGATCCCTTACCATAAGGAAATACAAGTATCTTTCCAGCGATCGATCTTCCCTCAAGCTCGTGGCCCTTCTCGATTATCCTCCCGGTCTCTGGATCTACTCCGCCGTAGAAGCTTATGGGCTGATTCGATACTAATGCTTCACCCCTCGCCCACCCTCTCCATATCGCCCTACCCTTCAACGTTATCATTTCACGGCCAGCTCCACCAGACTCTCAATAGGCATGAACCTTATCTTTAAGCCGTTTAGGTTTCTTGAGAACCACGCGCCTTTAGCCGAGTTCGTGGCTATAGACCTCACCCCAAGCTCTCTTATCGGCGCGACTATCGGACACGTATCGCATACAACCTTGACCCCAAGCCTCTCCAACTTCTCGACCACTCCAAGCCTCTCCCCCAAATCCCTCGTGGCCCTTGACGTGAATATCCAAGTCTTCTTCTTAACGGCTCTATCCTCGAGCAATTCTAGAAATATTATCAGCTCTCTTATGGATGAGTGGGGGCAGCCGATGAAGATTAAATCTGGATCGACATCATGGTCGTTCAGCTCCTCATAGACTTCTTTAATCTCATCTGCTTCCACCTCATATCTCTCGGATGCCCTCATGTTCGGATTCAGCTTTGCTTCAGGAGTTATTCCCTCGATGTGGAATAGGGGTATTCCGCCTGAGCATGCGAGGGCTGCTCCTAAAAGCCTTAATTCTTCATCTGAGATGAGTTTCATTCCCCTGAATAATGGTATCTTGTCTCCAGCCAATCTCCCGACCAAGAATCCGAGCGCCGCATACCCATAACCGCTTAAAGGTTTTGGGATCTTCACCTCGATCCCTGGAACCCTATTCTCGTCCAGGTGTAGTCCATAGAGTGGGGTTCTACCAGCTATTGCTGCGGCCAAGGCGCTCGGCCCACCCTCCCTATTCGTCCTCGCGCCGAGAACGGAGTTCGCGTAGATTATCGCGGAACTCTCACTCCAAGCTATATGATCCCCGAACCTCGGCCTATTTCCGGCTAGGTATGGCGTGCAGGTTAGAGTTTGCTTTATTCCAAGCTTTAGATATGCTTTGATCACCCTAAGCTGCTTCTCGGCGAATTCTTCAGGGAATCCTAGCTCTCTCCACCTCTCTAAATCTATCCCACATGGGTTTAGGGTTGTTGGGACCCTGACCCTCCCATCCTCGGCAAGCTCCTCTATGAACTCTAATCCCTCCTCTCCTAAGCTCTTGTAGGATACCCCTGAGATCTGAGCGCTCTTAATCTCTACCATCCTCTCGGCTTCATAGATCTCTCCTAGAGCCACGAGGATCTCCATCGACTTCTGCACGGCATATCCATATTCTCCCTCCAGCATCCTCTCCTCTTCTCTAGTCAGATACATCTCTCCACCTCGTTACTTGATGTAGTCTTCAAGCCTAAGCTCATCCTCACCAGGTATCCTCGCCCTCATAAACTTCCCCCTATCCCTATCGAGAGGTATCGTGGCATCCACTCCAGCCTTACAAGTTCTCCTCGTAACCTGATCTGCCGATGGATCTAGCGATGACCCGAGTTCGCCGGGTTTTAGGATGAGGTCTTCGTCGAGCTGGGTTCTCGTCGCTAAAGCCCACTCAACCTCACTTGGATTCGAGATGTCTATATCCTCGTCCACGACTACCACGTGCTTTAGGCTTCTATGCGCCTTGAAGGCTGCCTCGATAGCCCTCTTCCCATCACCTTCCTCCCTCTTCCTGATCCTTATCGCGCAGTGTAGCCAATTACATCCACCATTTGTCAGCCTCACATCTAGAACGTTACAGACCTTCGAGACCTCCTTGAAGATCGCGGCCTCCCTCGGAGTTCCCATCAAGAATCTATGTTCGGAGCCTGCTGGTAGGATTTGCTGGAAGATTGGGTCTCTCCTCATGGTTATACAATTTATCTCTATGACCCTCTGCTTCCTAACTATGTCGTAGGTTCCGGTGACGTCTATGAATGGCCCCTCATCCGCCCACTCATCCGTCACCCTACCCTCTAAGACCACCTCGCAGTCGGCTGGGACGAGTAGATTGTTCGTTACTGTCCAGGTGTATTTCATGGGCTTTAGGGTGTTGGCTATGTCTAGCTCACTCACTCCAAGCTTCCATGAGACCGCCGAGGCGAGCATGAACGCTGGATGATTACCGATAGTTATCGCCACATCCCTATTCCCTCTCTCGATATACTTGTTTAGATGTCTTGGGAGGATTCTGGCGACTAGCCTATTCCTCCCGATCAGCATCAACCTATGATAGCTTGCGTTAAACCCGTATTCAGGATCATATGCTATGACTATCCCCGCGGTTAGGTATGGTCCGCCATCCCTCTCGCCGAAGACTAGGAATGGAAGCCTCCTCAGATCTGGGTCATGTATGATTATCTCTTGGCATGGAGCATCCTTCACGATCTCGCCCTTACTTGGATTCTCGATTGCGTGGATCAGTTTATCGAGCAGTTCTTCCTCGCCGATATTCAGGCTCTTCGCGACGAGCCCCCTATCAGCCGCCATATTCGCAGCCAACCTAAATTCTTCATGGCCATCGATGTTCGTGAAGATCACCGGTCTTGGGTCGAGCTTCTTGATGAGGGCTGGTATCTCGAATCTCGTCGAGACCCTCCTATCGATCTTCGCTAGCATTCCGAGCATGTCAAGCTTGGAGAGAAATTCTCTAAGCCCCGCCATCCCGAAACATATTCGATCAGCTTAGATTTAATTCCATAACCTTGGCCAACATCCTCGATAGACCTCTTACACCAGAGATCTCGCAATCTCCCTAAGGTTACTATTTGAGCATGAACCTGAGGATGGCTCCGTTAAATATATCTGATCATGTTTTTCACTATATCGTGGAGGCGGTTCTCCAACCTTAAAGCCGAGTCTCAAGTAAAGCTATGAGGGGGTGAGGGTGAAGTGGAGATCTTAAAGGTTCCTGTGAAGCCTAGGCTTCCGAGCTATGCTAGGAGATGGATTCTTCTAGACGTGTTAGGGTGCGTGGTCGGGGTTCTCGGAGGATTGGGGGCCGTCCTCTTCAGGCTCATGATCTCCGTAAACCGCATGCTCTTCTTCGACACGATCCTCCCTCACATCTCACTCAATTTCGGCGAGACTAACCTCGGAATGATCCTATTACCAGCCCTAGGAGGCCTGATAATAGGGCCTATAATCACGAGGCTCGCCCCAGAGACTAAGGGCCATGGAGTTCCCGAGGTTATGGAGGCCGCAATCCTTAGGGGTGGTAGGATTAGGAAGCGGGTCGCGTTCCTTAAGGTGATAGTCTCCTCGATAACCATAGGCTCTGGGGGGAGTGCTGGAAGAGAGGGGCCTATAGCTCAGATAGGGGCAACGCTTGGATCGATCATGGGCCAATTGTTTAAGCTCGATGCGCGGAGCATGAGGCTTCTAGTCGTCTGCGGGTTGGCGGCAGGCATAGCCGGAACCTTCAACGCTCCTCTCGGCGGAGCCCTCTTCGGGCTTGAGATCCTGTATAGGGGTATCGGATTATTCAACGCTATGCCCGTAATCCTCTCCTCGGTCATAGGAGCGACCGTTGCCTCCGCATTTTTAGGGCGTAAACCAGCCTTCAACCCTGAGGGGTTAACCACGTGGACGCCTCAAGAACTCCCGCTCTATCTCCTCCTCGGAGTAGTGTTTGGAATACTCTCGATCCTTTGGGTTAAGGTCTTCTACGCCGTCGAGAACTTCTTCGAGAAGCTCAATATATCTCCCCAGCTGAAACCGGCCATAGGTGGATTGATCGTGGGGTTGATAGGCGTATTCTACGCTGGTTATGGGATCATGGGAGTTGGATATGAGGGAATAAATCTGGTGTTGGCTGGAAAGCTCACCTTAACCCTCCTCATACTCCTAGGATTCTTGAAGATCTTAGCAACATCTTTCACGATAGGATCTGGAGGTAGCGGCGGGATCTTCGCCCCAAGCCTTTACATAGGGTCGATGTTTGGGGGAGCGCTGGGGATTCTATTCCACACAATGTTTCCGTCGATAGTCACCCAGCCCGCAACCTATGCCTTGGCCGGGATGGCCGCTCTATTCGCTGGAGCCGCTCAAGCACCTATAAACGTCATAATAATGATACCTGAGATGTCCGGGACATTCACTCTTATTCCGCCGATAATGGCGTCATCGACCATGAGCTTCTTCATAGCTTGGCTCATTCTCAGGGGATCCTCGATCTACACGATAAAGCTTGAGAGAAGGGGGATTAGGCTTAGGATGGGTAGATCGTTCATCCTGGACTCGATCAAGGTTGAGGAGGTGATGAATAGAAACGTGATCACCCTCTCGCCCGAGATGCCGGTCCCAGCCCTTGAAACCCTCTTCGAGGAATATCATCACACAGGCTACCCCGTGGTTGAGGATGGAAAGCTCGTCGGAATAGTGACTATCAGCGACGTTCAGAAGATCCCTCCGGAGAAGAGAGATAAACTCAAGATTAGAGATATAGCTTCGAGGAAGCTCGTGGTGACCTATCCGGATGAGACCGTCCATCAAGCC
>JAGGTD010000016.1 GCA_021163925.1 Nitrososphaerota archaeon | reverse complement strand
CCCTTAAGCCGAGCCCCGGCCTTCTTCCCTAAAGAGTTTAAATTTGCCCTTGATCTAGCGAAACAACATGCCGCTGATCAGCGATTTTTATATTCCATCGTCTTTCTGGCCCGAGGTGGATGAAGGGTAGAAGAGGCCTAATTGGGGATAAAATTTATCTACAATTTTTATCGATAAGACTTATAGGTTAAAATCCAGCCGAAACCGGTTAATATATTGAGCTTTCTTAGTGGTCTCCGCGCTCGGTCTCGGTCATGATTATCCGAGCCTCCACTTAGAGGCGATGAAGAAAAACATTTTTATGGAATGGATTCAAAAATTGATGGTAAACCTAATAGGTTTGTATTCTACCGCCGCACGCCCCGATCATTTTGTTAAGACAACTTATGTCATTATATGGACCTTAGATAATTGCCAGCATTTTTGCAATTAAAGATCTCTTTGTAAATCGCTTGGAAAGATTCTCACATTTTTTGAATAATTCTTAGCGCTTCCTCAATTCTCTTTTCTTACACCCATGAGTATTTATAGCCGCAAAGGCATATCTTTAATTTACCTTTCTAAAAATTTTGGATCAGGTGAATTGAGGTCGTGATGAGATATTCATTGAAATCGTTGTGTTTGATGTCTGCTGCTTTTCTAATATCGTTCATCACGATACTGATCGTCCTCTTGAGGTATCCGATAATGTATGGGATCGATGGACCATATTATCTGATCCAGATGAGGCATCTATTGGGCGATGGATCGTTGAAGTATCCAGACCCGCCTCTAACATACTATATGCTGGCCCCATTCTACCTCCTCTTCTCGGACAAGAATGTTGGGTTGAAGGTTGCGGTCGCTTTTTACGGCGGCCTGACCTCCTTGATCTTATCCATGGCCTTTAGGAGGTTCTGCGATCTAAGCGGCTTAACCGCATCCCTCACCTTCACCCTATCCCCATTCACCCTCAGGCTCGCCGAGGACTTCATAAAGAATTATGTGAGCCTAATCTTCCCAGCGATATTCATCTACATTCTCCTAAACGTTAAGGATCTGAGGAGGGCGGCGGTCTACTCATCCATAATCGCCTTGGCCTCAGCCCTCTCACATGTCTTGACCTTCGGAGTATTGGCGTTGCTGTCATTAATTGTTTTCATCTCATCCCTGATCGGGAGAGGCGATGATCCCATCAAGTATGCCTCCGCATCAGCGGCGATAACTTCGATGATCATCCTCACAGTATCTCTATCAATCTTCCCGCAGGTAACCGGATATGATTCATTCAAGCTTCTAAGCTTTCTGAATCAGCCATTTGGGGATGGAGGTGGCTTAACTTTCAGGAGGATAGATTTCATCGGGAGCATGGTCATCGGGCTTGCTGGAATCATCTATGGCCTAACCCACAGATCCGAGCCTGGGTCTCTGATCCCGATCGCGTCGGGGATCTCATTAATCCTCCTGAATCTCCCCATCATAGGCCGTTCATGGCTCTTCAGATTCAATCTTATGGGATCGATCCTAGTCCCCCTGATAATCGCCTCGATGATGAACGGAGTTGAGGGGTCAAGTAGGCCAGCGATGTTAACGGCTATCATCGGGTTGATGTTCATGGTAATGCTTCCAACGATCTTCTCGCTCAGACCCAGCATAACCATGAATGATTACCTAGAGCTTCAGAGGATAGTCGATTACGTGCCGCCTGGATCGACGATAGTGGTTCCCGACACTAGGCTGAGATATTGGGTCGAGGCTCTACATGAAGAGACATACGAAATAGTTAGGAGGCCTCCGCATCCTCCGCCCCAAGACCTCTATCTCATAGTTGGGAGACATCATAGGCCTAGAGTTCTGCCGCCTAGATCCAAGCTCATTCTTGAGGGAGATTATATCCAGATAATAAAGCTAGGATAAGCGGCTTCTCTTCTCATGAGGTCGTCCTAGAGACCTTTATCTTCTTCTCTAATGGTCTAAGCTTAAGCGTTAGATATGAGAGAGCGGTGACTATGACGGCCAAAACATAGTAGCCTACTCCAGCGGCCATACCGATCGCCGCCGCGATCCAGAGCGATGCAGCGGTTGTGATCCCCAAGATCCTCTCCCTAGTTTGGAGGATCGTTCCAGCTCCGATGAACCCTATTCCAGCCACAACGTAAGCCGCAACCCTGGCTGGATCGCCTCCGGGGAAGGCTGTGAAGGAGATTACGGTGAAGAGACATGATCCAACCCCGACTAGGATATGGGTTCTGAGCCCCGCTGGCTTATCGACCCTCTCACGCTCGAATCCAAGGATCCCGCTAAGCGCGAAGGCCAAGAGGATTCTGAGCACGAAGTCGAGCTGGGAGAAGGCGTCCACGCCGCCTCACTCTATAGATTATAGAGGGCTTTATAGTTTATATGTTTTGTCACCGCATATTCCGAGCCCTAAGACCGCTCCGCCCAATCCGTCTTTCTAAGGTTCTCCTCGGCTAGACGAGTTCGGAGAGCTTCTTCAAGGCTTCCTCAGCCTCTTCTCGCCCCACCCTCCTCCCAAGCTCTGATATCTCTCTAAGCTTGTCCTCGATGACCTCGATGGGCTCTCTCCCCTCAAGCTTGAGCTTGGCCTTCTCGATTATCACGGGCTCTGGGGACGTTAATGCTCCCCTAACAAGGATCTCGTCGTCGAGTGGGGTGATCTCCAATAATCCTACCTCAGCGTCTCCGAGCTTAACTGAATAGACTAGATCCCCTATCGGCGTCCTTCCAACCTCCTCGACCCTAAGCTTTCTCTCGATTACCTCCTCCGCCTTCATCAAGGTCTCCTTAAGGATCTTCTCAACCTCCTCCTCGCTAACCCTCCTATAGACCTCGATATTGAGGCTATCATAATCCCACTTAATCTCCCCATCTTCCAAGGTGTATCCTATCCTGATCCTCACGACATCCCCCTTCTTGACCGCGAGCTTCTCTACCAAGATGTTATAGAGGAGCATGTTTAGATCTCTTGAAGCCTTGGCCACCGCGGTCGTCGAGATCTCCTTCGACTTGATCTTTGATGAGAGCTGGGCGAAGAGAGTCCTCCTAAGCTTATCCGCATAAGCTCCAGCTATAACCAAGCCTGTGCTGATCTCATTCCTAGCCTCCATGGCCTACCACAGAGAATTATTGCCATACTTAACCCATAAACCTTGCGAGCCAGAGTCCCCGATTAGATATTTTGTGCCATCGCATAAATTTATATCCAGCAAGCCTAGAAAGGGAATCTAGGTGATGGGCGGTTGAGGTATCTGATACCGCTTCAAGAGAATCTGGGAGCCACCTCTAGGATCTCATTCCATTTCGGCAGATCCCCATACTACGCGATAATCACCCACGATGAATCAGCCGATAAGATGGAGGTGGAGATAAGATCTATCTCATCTATAGCCCATGGAGAGATATGTGGGGCTGGAGACCTCGTCGAGAAGGCTGGAGCAGATGCCGTGATCGTTAAGGGTATAGGGCCTAGGGCGGTTCAAATGCTTCGGGGAAGAGGCGTGAAGATCTATACGACGAGCTCGGATTTCCTCAATCAAGTGATTGAGGAGATTAAGGCGGGAAAACTTAGACCGGCTGGAGCAGGCGTCGTTTGCCGATGAGAACCCCGATACTGTTCGATGAACATTGTTAGTCGCTCCAACCGACAAATACCCCTGTTAGCGTCTATCAAACATGGAGAGAAAGACTAGGTTGAGGATCTATCTAATGCTCGTCGAATACACCTCCATTCCAATCGCCATAGGGCTCTACCTAATGTTTCTCTCAGGCTATGGATTGGTCACGGTCAAGGCTAGTATATTGACCCTCGGATTCATGGATAGGGCTAGAAGCATATTAATCCATACAGTAACTCACCTAAAGTATTTCATCGGCGTGCTCGTAGCCCTTCACGCATTAGGAGGATTTGGGATGATGATTTTAAGGCGGGTTAGAGATGAATTGGTGTCAAAGATACTCGAATCGATAGGTCTCGCCCTGATCATGGTGTTCATGATCCAAATAACCATACTCGAATTCATCCCATTCTAGCCCTCCGAGACCCTATGGCTCATCACTACTCAGCGTGAGCAACAGGCTCCTCATCGGGCGCATCAATAACTCAGCCGACCCATCTATTTAATCTTTTGAGGGGCTTTACCAGCTCATCTAAACCTAGATCTCTCGGAACCTTAATCACCTCACCCCTCAACTCATAATATGACCTCTCCAAGTATTCGAGGGCTCCCCTAAGTTTTCCGACGGATATGAACATGTGGCCTTGGAGGAGCTTCTTCTTCGGCTCATAGATGGTCAGGATTACTGGGATCAAAGTTATCCCCTTCAATTCTCCGGAACCTCTCCAAAGAGTGCTTAAAGCATCTCTTAGATCCATGAGCCTCCTCTCCTGCTCGACGATCATCCTCTCCTCCTCAGATGGCGATGGAGGTTTCCTCCAATGCTTACAATCCACTAGTAGCATGAGGATTCCATTATATGCTAGTAGATCGATTTGATGCCTTCTACCTCCATACTTGAATCTCAAGTCGCCGTAAACCTCGTATCCGATCTCCGTGAACGCCTCGGCGGCGAGGCCCTCAAACTCCCTCCAATCCAAGTATCTCGAAATCCTTTCACCATCGACTCCAAGCCTAATCGCCTCCAACGCCGCCTTAACCCTCCGCTCAAAACCTATTCTATTCCTTAGACCGAACTTGTTTAAGACCTCGTTCACTATCGATTCCGAGGTGAGGGAATGCTCCGCGATCTCCTGCGGGTTAACCTCAGCTTTCTCCGCCGTCAGCTTTAGAATAGTCTCCAATATCTTGCCGACGATTATCCTAGAGGAAGAGGTCATCCCTCTCACTCCTAGGAATCGTGCTCGCGGGTTCCTCACCCCTCTCAAACTTATAGCCCCTTATGATCGCGACCGGAATCCCCTCATCGGCTTGGCCTATGACGAGCTCAGCCGCTGAGGCGAGTTCATCGGCGACGCAGATCATCTTTGATCTCAAGGTTCTACCATAGAGATCTCTCTCACCCCTCCTGTCTAGAATCGGCTTTAATCCAGAGCATCCTATGGCCACGTTTATGGAGCCCCTTCTCAACGGTCTCCCATGGGTGTCGGAGATTATGACGGCGACATCTACTCCAGCGAGCTCCTTGATTCTCTCCCTAATCCTCCTCGCCGAGAGGTCTGGATCTTCCGGTAGGAGGGCGACTCTACCTATCCCCGCATTCGAGAGATCTACCCCCGCATTTGCGCAGATGTGGCCTCCGACCGCCTCGCAGATAAGCAGTCCATCCCTCATCCTAACGATCCTCTTAGAGCTTTGAAGTATTGCCTCGACATGTCTTGGATCTTTACCAGATTTCCTGGCGATCTCCTCGGCGAATCTCGATGGCTTATACTCCTCGAGCTTTCTCACCCTCCCCTCGGACTTCGAGACGACTATCTGCGAGACCACCAATATGTCTCCATCCCTCAGATTCAATCCCATCCTCTCAACGGCCTCGACTATCAACGATGCCAGATCATCTCCTTCCCCGATTATCGGTATACCCTTGACACCGATTATCTCGACCTTTGGGAGATCCATCCAAGAAGATGCTCAGCTTGCTCGATAAAATGTTATCCGCTTACCCCGAGGTATAGCTTCCCGAGCTCCGGATGCTCTAGGAGTTCATGCGAGTCTCCATGGAATACGAGTCTCCCGCCCACCAATAGATAGGCTTTATCCCCGATCTCCAAGGCCTTCTTTGCGTTCTGCTCAACCAAGATTATCGTTATCCTCAGCGTGTCTTTGAGTTCCACTATCTTCTCTAAGACCTCGTTCGCGATCTTGGGGGCGAGGCTTCCAGTGGGCTCGTCGAACATCATGACCTTAGGCCTTCTAAGCAGGGCCATGGCCATCGCGACCATCTGCCTCTCACCCCCGCTCAAGACTCCAGCCCTACTCCTCCAATACCTCTTTATCACTGGAAATGTCTCGGAGACCTCTTCGATCCTCTCCTCAACCTCCTCTCTCTTCAAGGTGTATCCGGCCATGAGCATGTTCTCCGCGACGGTTAGATTCGAGAAGACGTTATCCACCTGTGGGAGATAGGCTATCCCCTTTCTGGCGATTTGATGGGGTGTGAGGCCACTCAGCTCAACTCCATTAAACTTTATCGATCCTGAGTAGATGGTGGTTAGGCCGAAGATGCTCTTTAAGAGGGTGCTCTTCCCGCTTCCATTCGGGCCGACGACCACGTTTATCATATCCTTCTCAAATCTCAGGCTTATGTCGTAGAGGACGTGGAGCCTCTTATACCCAGCATTCAATCCATTTATCTCGATCATCTCTCAGCCCCCCAAGTATGCCTCGACGACCTGCGGGTTCACCATAACCCTCTCCGGCACGCCCTCGGCCACGACAAGCCCATTAGCCATGGCGTAGACATAGTCGGTGTATCTTAGAGCTATCTCAAGCCTATGCTCGACTAGGAAGAAGGTCACCCCAAGCCTATCCTTCAGCTCCCTAAACCTCTTAAAGATCTCATGGGCTAGGACCGGGTTCACGCCAGCCGCCGGCTCATCCATCATTATGAGCCTCGCATCGCTCATCAACGCCCTCCCAACCTCTAGGAGCTTCATCTGCCCCCCGCTGAGCTTATAGGATTGCTGATCCCAGAGATGATCTAGTTTTAAGAGCTTCAGGATCTTGAAGGCTTTCTCAACCGCCTCCTCCTCAACCTTCATCCACCTACCTCTCCTCAAAGCTCCAAAGAACCTCTCCCCAGGGTTATTTGGATAGGCGACTAGAAGGTTTTCTAAGACCGTTAGCTTCGTGAATGGCTGAGGGATCTGGAAGGTTCTAGCCAGCCCGAGCTTGAATATCTCGTGTGGTTTGAGGCCCGTTATCTCCCTACCGTTGAAGAACACCTTTCCATCATCGGGCTTGTAGATCCCCGAGATCACGTTTATCAGGGTGCTCTTCCCGCTCCCATTGGGGCCAATCATCATGGTTATGGAGCCCTCATCAACCCTTATGCTAACTCCCTTTAGCGCCCTAACCCCGCCGAAGCTCTTAGTCACGTTACTCGTCCACAGTATCTTCGACCTCATCCGCTTGAGAAGCATAAAAAATTGGGGAGTTAAAAATTTTTATCCAATTGAGGATCGTAGCTAGATTCTTCGGCGATTTTAGCTCCACTCCACTGCATCAGCCTTGAAGTCGTACTTCCCAGTACACTTCCACTCGTATCCGCCGTCGGTCTTCACGATCTCCCAGAGCAGGTAGTTAGCGTAGGCCCTGTCTCCAGCCTCGTTCAAGACTATGTGGCCATTTGCTCCATAGTATTGGTCGACGACCTTCATGAAGACGTTCTTCAAAGCCTCGCCATCATACTTGTCGGTGATCAATAATGCGTGGGCGATGATCCAGATAGCGTCATAGGTGTTCACCGAATAAGATTCTGGAATCCTCCCAACTCTCTCCTTAACCTTCTCGACGAATCTCCAGAAGCTCTCAGTCTCGGAGCCAGCGATAGGATTAACGAATCTAACGGCTGCGCTGAACTCCGCGACCTTCGGATCTTGAATAAGCTTCGTGGATAGGGCTGTCCCATCGCTTCCAAACCACCTAACCTTCCAGAGGACATCATAGTCGGCTGCATCTAAGAGTATCCCTCTAGCCTCCTCGAACCCTATCAACACAACCACAATCTTATCCGGCGAAACGCCAGACGACACCAAGCTATTAACCGCATCCGCTAGGGTCGCCACTTCAGCTGAGAACTCCGTCGCTTCAGGCGCATATCTTATCTCCTTGGCGACTTTTATGCCGAGTTCAGAAGCCCTCTTCTTGACGACATCGGCTAAACAGTCTCCCCAAGCATCGCCCCTCCACACAACGATGATGTGCGTGGCGCCTATCGTCTTAGCGAATCTCGGCGCGATCCTTCCTTGGAGTTCATCGGTTGGCGGGAATCTAAAGATATAGTCATCTGGTATGGCTAGGGCTGGAGATGTCGATGAGGGGCTCACGACCAGTATCTTATTGGAGTCAGCATATTCTTTAAGAGCCTTCACGCCGGCGCTCGCCATAGGACCTATGACCACCTTTACCCCCTTTGAGTGGAGGGCCATAAGCTTCTCAAGAGCCACCGAGGGCTTCGTCTCGGTGTCCTCGATGTATAGCTTAAGCCTCCATCCAGCCCCTATCTTCTCAAGGAAGTCGTTGACCTCCTCAACAGCTATCTCCGCCGCCACCTTATTATTCTGACCAAAGCTCGCAAGAACCCCAGTTAAGGGTAGGAGCGCTCCAATAGGTATCTCACCCTTCAGCCCACCGGCTCCAACGGTGACCGTCTTCTCGACCGTGGATGTGACGGTAGCGGTCTTCTCAACGCTCACCGTCGTTGTAACCGTCGCGGTAGCTCCAGCGCCAAGGGTAGTCGTAACGGTCTTGGTCTTCTCAACGGTGGAGGTGACCGTCGCTGGCGCGACTATTGAGGGCGCTGCGGCGATCCCTATACCTATCCCGACCAGTATGGCGACGATTACGGCTGCGATGGCTGCAGCGGTTGATACGCCTGACCTCCTCTTCACCTTTTCCCACCACCTTTGATTGTTTTTGGAGTTTTTCAATTCTTTATAAACTTTTTTCGGGAAATCGGCGCAAAAACTCATATCTTAGAAGTGTTTTGAGCCGTTGAGTAAATGGTGGTGGGAAGATGATCCCGCCGATGCTCAGGGATGCGACGATCTTCTCATGCCTCCTAGCCCTACTCAGCACCGGCCTAACCCTAACCTACATGACCACAAAGGTCCCTAACTTCGCCCATGGGAGCTTCGCCGCCATGACAACTTATATAACCCTAATCTTGGTTAAGATCTTAAAAACAAATCCATATTTCTCGATCGGTTTGGGGTTTATTCTAGGAGCGGCCCTCGCCCTAATCCTCTATCAAGCAATTCTTAAGCCTCTCCTAGATCGAGGGGCATCCTATATAGTCTTGATGATAGCGACCATAGGCTACGACATGATCCTATATTCTCTGATAAATATACTCGCGGACTACCTTAATAGAACCTATAAGATCTCGACCAGACTCTATATCCTCAAATCCTATGACCTCAAGATCTTCAATCAACCATGCATCTTCATAGTCGCTCCCGTGATGGCGGTCCTGGCGATAACCTCGCTCTATCTCCTGCTCACGAGGACCAAGTTTGGGATAGCTATGAGGGCGGCGATAGAGAATCCAGCCCTAGCTGGAGTCGTTGGAATAAACGTCAACTTAACCTACGCCGTTTCATGGCTTATAGCTGGAGGATTGGCCGGAATGGCAGGAGCCTTGCTCCCACTCTGGCTTATGTGCAATCCGGATATCGGGGCGAGGCTTATCGTGAGCGTGTTCGCGGCGAGCATAGTCGGCGGGCTGACGAACATCTATGGAGCGTTCTTAGGAGGGATCTTGATCGGGATGGCCGAGGTTCTGGGAACCGGATATCTTTCGCTCACGGTTGGAACCTGGATAGCGCCATATCGTCCAATAATACCATTAACGATAATGGCGATAACCCTCCTATTCGCCCCAAGGGGTTTAACCGGAATTAGCTTGAGATCCTTGAGGAGGTTTAGGAGATGATACCGCTCGCCCTAACCTTCATAATAGACCTACTCGCGCTCCTCGGAATATTCATAATAATCTCCCTCAGCCTGAACATAGAGTTCGGATACGCCGGAATCCCGAACTTCGGGAAACTCTTAGCCGTGGCGGGCGGAGCGTTCTTCATAGGAGCTGTTCCGGGAAGGGTTCTCGCATACATCTATGGGCTGCTCAGGAAATATGATTACATAGATGAGAACGTGAAGGTGATGTATGTTCTCGGAAAGATTCTTGGAGCAAATCCACTCATGTCCATGGCCATGCTCATAGTCTCCCTCATCTTAGCGGCCGCGGTCGGCGCGATCCTAGGGTTCATAGCATCCTATCCAGCGATAAGGCTTAGAGGAGATTATCTCGCGATAACCCTCCTAGCGATGGCGGAGATCCTTAGGATGATAGGGTACAATTATAGGGATCTGATAGGCGGGACTGTTGGAATATCCGTTCCAGACCCATTTAGATGGATTGGGGGAGAGCTTAGACTCGCCCTCGCCTCATCAGTCATCATGGCCACAGCCATAATCATATTCATCTACGTCGAGCTACTCAGCAGATCTCCGATGGGGAGAACTCTCAGGGCGATGAGGGACAATGAGGCTGTAGCCGAGGCGTATGGGAAAGATGTGGTGAGGCTTAGGATGAAGACCCTCATGATAGGGTCAGCGATAGGGGCGATAGGCGGAGCACTCTATGCATTCCTCTGCGGGAGCGTGACGGCATTAGGCTATGATAGGGTATGCTACACCTTCTGGCCTTGGGTCATGGTCGTGATAGGAGGAGCGGCCAACAACTTCGGGACCTTGCTTGGAGCAACCCTCTTCGTGACCCTTAGAAAGCTCATAATATTCTATAAGAGCAGCCTCCAACCATTCCTTCCATTCGACGTGGTTTGGCTTGAGTATCTCCTCCTCGGAATAGCCCTAATAATGGTCTTGATCTATAGGCCTGAGGGAATAGTGCCTGAGAAGCCCACCCACACCCTCAGTAAGAAGAGACTTGAGAAGATTAGGAAATTGGTTGAGGCTAGGGGAGCGTGAACACGATCCTCTCATGACCTGAATAGCGATCTCCCCTCCTAGCCCACATAACCAGAAACCTCTCGCCAAAGATTTCGTAATCCGTCGATGTCTCGACCTCGATTATCCTAGAACCCCTTGGAAGAAACCAGTATACCTCGTAATCATATTCGGCGACGCCCTCCTCATAGAAGCATTCATAGACGTTTCTCCCACCGTGGAGGAGCTTTCCGCGAAACTCTATGTAGAATGAGATCGCTGGACTCTCAGCCATCCCTCGGAAATCTAGGTTGATCGTCAAAGCCTCGGCTGAAATCCTCTCACCATTTATCAATATCACCTCCTTTGACAGCAACGAGTTTATGTTCCTGAGGAGCCTATCCATCTCCTTTCTATAGCCGTCCTCATCCTCGAGTAGGCGGTAATAGTATCTCCTGGGATCATAGTAGTCGAAGACCAGTATCTGGCTGAAGACATCGTCCATGCCTAGGGTGAAGAACGCTTGGCCGTGAACAGGCTCAACCTCCTCCATACAACTTGCGAGACACCAAGACAAATTATATCCATTACCCCTAGACTTAAAACATCTTAAGACATCTCATACATGAATTGACCGCAAAGATGGTTGAGAGGATGTGTTTGAGGGAGAGGCTGAAGATCTATAGGGATAGAGTTCATGCGGCCAAGATCTTAGCGAACATGATTGAAGACCTCGTCGATGATGATACATGCTTGGCGGCGATTCCAAATGGCGGAGTTCCAATAGGAGTCACAATAGCCGAGACATTGGACATCGACCTAGGCTTAATGATGGTCGCGAGGCTCTTGATCCCATGGGAGGGGATGAGGGGATTCGGCGCCCTAAGCTCGGATGGAATGCTGGAAATAAATTGGGAGAACGTGAAGCGGTTCAACATAGCTCAAGAAGTCGTCGAGAGGCAGCTTAGATCGGCGAGGGGCAAGATAGATGAGATGTTAAGGAGATTTGGGTCGAAGGCCGCGGAGATATCGCGCTATAGGACGATGATCTTAGTTGACGATGGAATAGCGTCTGGATACACCATGCTCACATCGATTAAGAGTATAAGGAGGCGGTGGAAGGGGAGGATTATCGCAGCGGCTCCAACAGGATTCAAGGATGGGATAAACCTGCTAAAGGATGCCGCGGACATGATCATATGCCCGAACATAAAGTCGACGATACACATTAGAGACACTTACATCGACTTCCCAAAGCTCGACTACGAGGAGGCCGAGAAAATTTTGAGGGAGTTTAAGGAGAGATCTCCGAGCCTCTTCATCGGCTACATCTGATGAGCGATCACTCCGCGAACAATTCTTGAACGGCGCCTTCAAGGTCTTCCACAATTCTTTGAGAGTCCATCGTCTGAAGCCTTCCATCTCTAACGATAATCTTTCCATCAACTATCACATCCCTTACATCCGATCCTGAGGAACAGTAGGTTATCGCGGTATATGGGTCTCTGACCGGGATGTATCTTATCCTCCTCGTATCTATCACCACTATGTCCGCCCTCTTCCCAACCTCTATGCTCCCAATCAGGTTTGAGAGGTTTAGTGCCTCGGCGCCTCCCCTCGTGGCCATCCATAGAGCTTGCTTAGCCGGCAAGACCGTTGGATCCATGTATCTCGTCTTTTGGAGGAGAGTTCCGATCTTGATGTCTTGGAGTAGGTCTAGGCTATTATTGCTTCCAGGTCCATCGGTCCCTATCCCAACCCTGATCCCGAGCTTCAGCATCTCAGCTATCCTAGCGATTCCGGAGGCGAGCTTCATGTTGGAGACGGGGTTATAGGCGACGGCCACATTCCTCTCTGAGAGTATCTTTAGGTCCTCGTCGTCTAGGTGGATCGCGTGGGCTATTATGACATCGTCCTTTAAGAATCCTAGCTCATCCAAGAGCTTCACGGGGCTCTTCCCATGCTTCTCGATGAACTCGTCGACTGGGGCCTTCGCCTCAGCTAGATGGATGTGGATCCCGACTCCAAGCCTATCCGCCTCCTCCCTAACCCTCCTCAAAAACTCTAGGCTACATGAATACTCGGCGTGTGGGCCGAGTCTAGTCCAGATCATCCCCCTCCAACCATTATATTTCTCGGCGAAGCTCACCCCTCTCTTGAGGGCCTTCCTCCCCTTCTCCTCGTCGAATCCCTCGATCATCCCCTCGCATAGAACCCCCCTAATCCCGACCTCGACCGCGGCCTCGGCGACTTGATCCATGTAAAAGTATTGGTCGTTGAAGCATGTTATCCCGGCCAAGGCCATCTCGGCGCAAGCCGCCCTAGTCCCAATCCTCACATGCTCGGGCTTCAACCTCTCCTCAACCGGCCAGACATATTCCTTGAGCCACTTCTCTAGGGGCTGATCCTCGACCGCGTTCCTGAATAGGGTCATGGCCGCGTGGGTGTGGCAGTTGATCAATCCCGGGATCACGACGCATTTACTCGCATCTATCTCGACCTCTCCCCTAACGTCCTTAGATCCAACATACTTTATGACTCCATCATCGATTCCAATGCTTCCAGGTCTGAAGACCTTCATCTCATCATCCATCGTTAAGATTATCCCATTCCTGATGGCGAGCTCAAACCTCTTCATCAAACATCATGACTTATGGAGAATAAATTAAGCTTTTAGCATGTCGATGAGAGGAATGATTCTGAGTCGAAGGCTAAATAGCATCACACGCTTAACTCTATGGAAAATCCGCCGTGAGCGATGAATACTTGGAGATACCCTGTCCAAGGTGTGGAGCCTATACGAGGATCGATAGGATCTTCTGCCTCCGCTGCCGCCATAGGATAATCCCATTAACCCAATATGATCTAGCTGTTGAAGACTTCATCTATCCCCCAGATAAGGATGGGATCGAGTCTATCAAAGACCTCGAACCCCTTCCCCAGATCATAAAGCATCTCTTAATCGAGAAGAAGCTAGAGCGTCTAAGATCCCAGCTAGCTCGGAGATCGATTAGGGTTAAGCCTCTCTCAAGCTTAGGCTCGATCATAAGGCGATGTGGGATAATGTTGGGATTAAAAGTTCTCCCAGAATCCTTCATAATCCAATCAGAGACGCCTCAAGCATTCACGTTTGGAACCGATGAAGAACCCGTGCTCGCAATAAGCTCATCTATGCTCGAGATTATGAATGAGAGGGAGCTTGAGGCCGTCGTAGCCCATGAGCTTGGCCACGTGAAGAGCGGACATCTAGTATATCACACCCTAGCCGAGCTCCTAGTTCGAGGGGCCTCACTCTCACTCTCCTTAATGGGCTTAGACTTGGCCGCGGAGCCCCTCAGACTCCTCCTACTCGCGTGGCATAGGGACTCCGAGATCTCAGCGGATAGGGCCAGCCTCTTGGTGACCAACGATCTAGAGGTGATCAAGTCCATGTTCTCCAAGCTCATAAGATATTCTGAGGAAGGCTTTGAGGGAATCCTAGACTCGGTCTCCGAGCTCTTCAAGACGCATCCAACCTACCTGAATAGGATTGAGAAGCTTGAAGAATTCTATGATAGCGTTCAGTTTAGGAATGCTAGAGCGAAGATCGAGAGGAGGATCACATTATTGAACGCGATAAGCCCGATATGTAGATTCTGCGGGGCGAGGAAGCCCTTGCTAAGCCTCTTCTGCCCATCATGTGGGAGGAGTCAGGTCTGAGTCGAGATCATTCCCTAAATGAACTCTAAGAGCATTCTTAAGAGATTCTTTAATCCCAAAACCCTCCTAGTCTCCCTTAACACATGCTTCAATATCCTCGCCCACCCCTCCGAGCTCATCTTAACCCTATCATGATATCCGCATTCACATCTCTCATAGTCGAGTCCCCTGATTATCACGACAGGTATCCCGCGAGCCGTCTGCCTCATCATCAAGGCGGCCGCCGAGCATATCTCATGGACTATCGCGTCGACTCCCCCGAACTTAGGCTTACCATATAGGTCTGGCTCGCCGAATCCTCGCTCGATAGGCTCTATCCCATAAGATCCCCTAGCGAAGTCGAGTGAACCTGTTAAGAAGATCTCCGTATCTGAGATGACGACCGCGACATCCCTGCCGGTCAATTCCTTAATTCTATCTCTTATGGCCTTAGCCACCTCGTCTAAGTCTCTGGGAGGTATGGATATGACTCCAGGTGGATGGTTTGAGGAGTCGAGGCCTGCATCGCTCCAGAGGCTTCCATCCCGGGTCACGAGGAAGATCGTCGGATACTTCTCCAAGCATCGCTTAACATTTTCAGGCTTCTTAGAATATGAGTATAGGGGGATAAGCCCCTCATCGGCGAGCCTCTTAACGGGAATAGCTGCAACGACATCGTCGCTCTCCCTCAAGACCAGCTCGACAAACCTCGGATCGCATCCAGCCCTAGACGCGATCTCCACCGCTCTCGTCGACGGCTTCACATCATCGAGCTTAACGAGGAGGCCGAGGGCCTTTGAGACGATCTTGCATGTGATCACTATGATGTCTCCATCCTCTAGCTCCAATCCCTGCTTTCTAGCGGAATCGACTATGGCTTGGGCTAGGTCGCATCTCTCCTCGATGAGCGGCAGCTTGACACCATAGATAGTTATAGGCTTATCCATCTAAATCTCACGCCATAAAATTGGTTAGAATGGGAGAATAAAAATCATTTAACACGGAAATTTTTGAGTATGTGTTTTGGTCAGCCTGCCCGTCGGGTATCATAGCTCAACTTGGACGTTGCTCATCATCCCATCCATAACCATCTCCTCCACATTATTAAGGATGCCTCAAGGATTATGAGTTCCCGGAGTCTTTAATCGTCGATGGGGAGCGCGGTTTTCCAGATGCTTCTGAGGGATCTACGGAGGCTGTTGATGGAGGATGAGGTTAGGAGGGTTGTCGAGGCCAGAATTAAGGAGTTTGAATCGCTTAAAGGTTCCTCAAGAGAGGATCTGTTTAAGGAGCTATGCTTCTGCATCCTAGCCGCGAACTTCAGCGCTGAGAGATCCTTAAGGATCGTTGAGGAAATCGGTGACGATCTTCTAAAGCTCTCCGAAGAAGAGTTGGCCGAGACCCTTAGAAGGCTTGGCCACAGGTTTCCAAGTTCTAGGGCGAGATACATAGTCCAAGCGAGGAGGGGTTTGGACGAGCTAGTCAAGATTCTTGAGACGATCGATGATGAGTTTATGATTAGGGAGTGGTTGGTGAGGAATGTTAAGGGGGTTGGGTATAAGGAGGCAAGCCACTTCCTCAGAAACATAGGGTTCAAGAACCTCTCAATAATAGACTTCCACATAATAGACCTGCTCACGAGATATGGCTTGATTAAGAGGCCGAGATCCCTGACTCGGAGGAGGTATCTTGAGATTGAGGGGCTTCTCAGGAGGATCTCAGAGGAGCTTGGGATAAGCTTGGCCGAATTGGATCTCTATCTATGGTATATAGAGACTGGGCGAATCTTGAAGTGATTAGAGCTCGATCCCCTCGATCCTTAGAAGCTTCCTCTTGACCTCGACCCCATATCCAAATCCTCCGATACTACCATCCTTTCTAACGACCCTATGGCATGGGATTATCAAGGCTATCGGATTCCTCCTTAAGGCGTTTCCAACGGCTCTCGCCGCCCCCTTCCTACCGATATTCCTCGCAACCCACTCATAGCTCCTCACCTCCCCATAGGGTATCTCCCTCACCTTTATCCAAACCCTTAGCTGGAACTCGGTTCCGTTCAAGATGATTGGGTAGTCGAGTTCGGTTCTCTGACCCGAGAAGTATCTCTCTAAGAGCTCTATCAAATCCTTGAACTCCTCGATATTTTGATGGATCTCCCCAAATCTCTTCCTAACTCTCTCCACGAAATCCTCGAGGCTTCGGTAAAATCCTAGGTGGATAAGCCCCTCACTCGATCCAACGAACCCCACGACCGCGAATGGAGCAGCATAGTAGCCACAGTAGATCTTCAAGATCCATCAATAAGGAAAGAATGATAAAGATTAATATTTCAAGTGAGAAATAGATTTTGCATGCGCGGGCCATACCATATCTTGGCAAAGCCTGAGCAGATCGCGGAGAAGGTGATAGCGGTTGGAGATCCGGCGAGGGTTGAGCAGATCTCCTCGATCCTTAAGGACGCTGAACTCGTGAACACGAATAGGGGGTTCCCGGTCTATACGGGGGAATTCGATGGAGAGGTTGTGACGGTCGCCTGCCATGGAATAGGCGGCCCATCGTCCTCGATAGTCTTTGAGGAGCTTAGGATGCTTGGAGCCGAGATCATCGTCAGGCTTGGGACGGCTGGAGCATTCCTAGAGGAGATGGAGCCCGGGGAGCTCTTGATACCGGACTCAGCCTCATGCTCCTCAACCTATGGAGCACTCTCAACCTATGCGCCAGGAGTCCACCTACCCCTCGCGCCAAACTATGAGGTTATGGAGGCCATAGTTCAAGAGGCTAGGAGAGCTGGATTGAGGTTTAGAGTTGGGGCGGTGGTCTCGAACGACGCCTTCTACGCCGAGGATCCACACTTCGTTGAGAAGTGGAGGAGGTATGGAGTTATAGCGGTTGAGATGGAGTGCGCAGCCCTCTTCGGCCTCGCAAGGCTTAGAGGATTCAAGTCCGCGGCGGTCTTGATAATAAGCAATAACGTCGTCAGAGATACTCCCATGCTCCTAGCGGATCAGCTTAAGGATAGGGTGATGGAGGCGGCGAAGATAATCCTAAACGCATTCAAGAGATTATGAACTGATAATGTTAAATGCCGAGCTTAGATGAGATCTCTGACCCGTCATCATCCCAATTGGTCAGATGTTCCGACGATCCTCACAGCTCAGCACCACATAGTATTGTATGGCTGAATATATGTTTACCCTGCGACGATGTTATGCATAGCTATTAGGTCTTTTCTGAAAGGCTTAAGCCTCCTAGGTATCTCGGCCTTTATCGGAGACCTGAGCGATAATCCCCTCTCCTTCTTCATCCTCCAGATCCTAGAGTTGAACTCGACTATATCCTCCGTATACTTCGTGTAGGTCGTCCTCCACCTCACCCTCGGAAACTCTTGGACATGTATACTCTTCTTCGAGTATAGCCTCCTCCAGATCTCATCGGTTATGAATGGGATTATTGGAGCCGATAGGAGTAGGATCGTCCTCAAAACCTCGTGGAGGGTGAACCAAGCGGCCCTCTGCTCCTCCCGATTAAATCCAGATCCATAAGCCCTAGGCTTACACATCTCGATATAGTGGTCTGCGAAGAGGTTCCAGGTGAAGTCTCTTATCGTGGTCGCTGGGATGAAGAAGTTATAGTCCTTGTAGCCCTCCAGGCATCTCTTAGCCGTTAAGGTGAGCTCGCCCAAGATCCACCTATCGGTTGGGGTCAGCTTAGCCTTCCTAGGCCTTGGAAAGCTTGAGATATATCTGGCGATGTTCCAGAGCTTCGTCAAGAACCTACCGGCGCTCGCTATCCTCTGCTCGGAGATCCTGAAATCCTCTCCGAGGCTCGCCTCCTGAGCGCTCCAAAACCTGAAGACATCGGCCCCATACTTCTTTAAGATCGGGATCGGGTCTATGACATTCCCCCTACTCTTACTCATCTTAATCCCTCTCTCATCAAGCCCAGTTCCACTAATCCAAACCTCCTTGAATGGAGGCTTCCCAGTCAATAGATAGCATCTGAGGATCGTGTAGTAGAGCCAGGTCCTAACGATATCCTTCCCCTGAGGTCTGATTCCCGTTGGGTAGGTTGCCTTGAAGAATTTTTCATCCCGCATATACTTGGTTATGAAGAGTGGGGTTATGCTGGAATCCATCCAAGTGTCGAATGTCCTGGTCTCGCCTATGAACTCCGTGTGGCCGCACTTCTTACACCTATCGAATGGAGGCTTCTCAGCCCAAGGTCTATAATATCTTCCAGGAGGCGGCACGTGAGGCTCGCCACACTTAGCGCAATACCAGATCGGAATCTCGGTCGCATAATATCTCCTCCTACTTATCGGCCAGTCGATCCTGAGCGAGCTTATCCAATCCAATAGAAGCCTCTTATGATGTTGTGGGTGGAATTTCATCTTATCTGAGAGCTTGACTAGCTCGTCGGCGAAATCTAATTGTCTCAGATAGTATTCTTGCATCGGGATTATCTCTATCGGCGTCTTACTCCTCTCGCAGATCGGGGTTCGGTGGACTATGTCCTCTATCTTCACAACGAGCCCCATCTCCTGCAAATCCTTTATGATTGCCTCCCTCGCCTCCTCAACCTTCATCCCAGCATATTTTCCAGCCTCCTCGGTCATCCTCCCATCAAGCCCTATCATCACCTTCTCCTTCAATCCAAGCTCTCTGAAGAGGAGGACATCCGTATAATCCCCATAACTACAGACCATCACAGCACCTGTCCCAAACTCAGGCTTCGCAGCTGGATGGGGTATTATCTCGACGACCTGGCCATAGATCGGGACTATCACATGCTTTCCGTGTAGATGGGTGTATCTCTCATCCCTCGGGTTCACCAAGACGGCTTGACAAGCTCCTAAGAGCTCAGGTCTAGTCGTCGCTATGATCAAATCTCCCGGAGAATCCTTAAGCTTAAACCTGATGTATACGAGCTTCGCAGGTCTCTCCTCATACACCACCTCGGCGTCCGCGATAGTCGTCCCACACTCCCAGCAATAGTTGTTCGGTCTAGTGGCGGTGTAGATCAACCCCCTATTCCAGAGCTCTATGAAGGTTGCTTGGGTCAGCTTCCTATACTCCTCGGAGTCCGTCCGATAATAGTTCTCGAAGTCTCCGCTTAGCCCCATCCTCTTCATTATCCAGATCATCTCCTTCTCTAGGTCGTCTAGAGCATGGCTGCATAGCTCGATGAACTTCTCCCTCGAAACCTCCTTAATCGAGACCCCATACATCCGCTCGGTGTAAAGCTCGACCGGCAGCCCATTCCTATCGATTCCTATCGGGAAATACACCTCATATCCAAGCATCCTACTCGTCCTAGCGATCATATCTATCTGGGAGTAGTGGGCCGCCGCTCCAATATGCCATGGCCTGCCCGACGGATAGGGTGGTGGAGTGTCTATAACGAATTTAGGCTTCTTAGATCTAAGCCTAAACCTGTAGATCCCCTCCTCCACCCACTTCTCATAGATCTTCTCCTCCCAGCTTGGATCCCACCGCTTCTCCTCAATCCTCGGCCTAAAACCTTGACTCCGCCTCATCCCCCATTAAACCGAGGAGAATCTTATTTTAACTTGATTTCTAAGGCCTTGAGACGAATCCATTTCCCTTGATATAGAATCTCCACTTCCTCCTATCCCTCACCCCAATCCTCGGACTTGAGCCCATCTCAAAGTCCTTGAATCCGTCGTCGGCGATGAAGAGCTCATCCGACATTGTTAGATCTAAACCATTAAGCTCAAGCCCTATCTTAAGAGCCTCGGTTAATTTTCCAGGCCCGCTCGTCAAAGCTCTTAGATCAGATGTCCCCCTAAACCTCATCATTGTCTCGATTCCATCGATAGGCTCAAGAGCTCTAATCAGAACTGCGGCGGGTCTTCCAGGAGGCTCGGCCGTCACATTCAATAATCTATGGATTCCATAGGCTAGGTAGATATACGCCAGCCCCCCTCTATCGAACATGATCTTATTCCTCTCGGTCTTCCCACGATACGCGTGGCTCGCCGGATCATCAGATCCCCGATAAGCCTCCACCTCGACTATCCTACCCACTAGGACTCGGCCATCTATGCGTCTAATCAGGAGTTTTCCTAGGAGATCTTTTGCGACGTCGACGGCCCATCTCTCATAGAAGTCTCTGCCAAGTCTCTTGAACATCATCCTAAGCATCTACAACCCAAATTTATCCAGCTTCTTCCTAACCCTATCGACGGTCTCGGCCTTGAACGGGCTCTTCAAGACCTCGAAGCTCTCCTTAGTCTTCCTCCTAACGAATAGTCCGCATCTACCATCTGGGAGCATCTTCACTTGGATGCATTGGGCGTATGGGCACTTATAGCCAATGCATGGAGCGTTAACCCAATTACACCAAGGCGGATTCCTCCTAAAGTTTAAAGCCCTTCTAGCACATCTAAAATACCTGCAGAGTGGGTTGCAGATCTCGGTCGGCTCCCTACTTAGCTTCCATTCAGCCCCCTTCTCACCAATCTCCTCACGCCTCAAAGGCGGCTCCATAGAAGATGAATAAAGCTAAATTATTAGGATTTTCTCCTAAATCCACGTCTATAGATGATGAATCCGGAGGCTCCGAGGAAGGCCGCCAACGCTATGGTCGAGATCAGGAGGCCAAGCGTCTCGAGAGGCGTCAAGCCATTCAGATAGATGTAGTCGTGTAATATGATCTCCGCTTGCCCGGGTTTTTCGGCCAAAATTCTGGTCCTCTGGACGAGCTTTCCATCATCTGCATAGATGTCTATGTAGAGGGGTGTTGGGCGGGGAAGCCTCAGCTTTATGGGCTGACCGGTTAACGCGGATTCATGGATCACCTCATCTCCAGCTCTAACCTTGATACCTCCAGATCTGATGAGGTTTCCGAAACAATCCTTGATTGTTAGGAGGTATGGGAAGTTAACGGACTCCACCCTCAGCTTGAATGAGCTATTCGAGATCTTCACCAATCCACTATAGACCATATATCCATCCCTCGAGACCTCAACTCGATAGTCTCCGAAGAAGAGCTTGATGGAAGTGGATCCATCCGCTCCAGTCGTCGCGTTGAATCTCTCACCCGTCTCCCTATCGATTAAGCTCACGAGATATCCGCTTAACGGCTTATCCTCGTAGTCGCTTAGGCTGAGCTTCACCATCGTCCTAGTGACCGTGACCATCAGCTCCTGTCTAGGCTTCGAGACCTCGACCACCTTCTCGCCCACGACTCTCCCAGCCTTGAGAACCCTTATGACGTATTTTCCAGCCTTCGTCTTTCCCCCGCTTAGAGGCACATTATTGAACTTAGCCACACCTCTTGAATCCGTTACGGCTGACGTGAAGTTTTCGGCGAGCCTATTGCTGAGCCAGACCCTGAGCCCCTTAACCGGGACGCCATCCTCATCTAAGACCTTAACATGGAGCTTCGCCAAGTCCATGACTATGTATAACTGCTTGCTGGACAATAGTTCTCGCTCCTCGAAGTGGATGGGAATCTCCCCCGCCCTAGTCCAGAGAGTTATATTGAACCTATATTTTCCGACATCTTCAAGCCTTGAGGATGGGATGTTCTCGAAGGTGGCTGAGCCATTCGCGGCGCGCTTACTCTCCTTAAACCTCCTCGCGGACAGGGTGATCGTGGTCTTGGGAACAGGCTCCCCCTCCAAGTTCGTCGTCGTCACCTTAAGTGTGATCAATGGGAGGGTTAGTTTTCTCTGAATAGAAGGCTCTGAGACATTCAGCCTCTCCTCAAAATATGTCACCGAGCCCTTAAAGACTCTGAGAGAATATTCTCCGATATCAGGTAGACTGCTGTATGGGATGTATTTGAAGCTCGCGATTCCATCGGCGTTCGACGAGGTCGTCATATTGAATTTCTTGGTTGAGCTACTGAGCCTGACGGCCACTCCTTTGACGGGCTTTCCATCGAGATTCAACAATGTCAGATTAATCCTTGAGAGGAGGGCGACCGCCTCAAGCACTCTCTGGCTTGGATAATCGAGTTCTCCAGAATAGACCTTAACATCCTTGAAGATCACGGATACATCGTATCTTCCAGGCGTTAGCTTCGTGAAGGTCGCATGTCCAGTTGAGTTCGTCAAGAATCTGAAGGTCTCTCCATCCTTTGTCAATAGAACCTCGACGCCCTTCATAGGCTCTCCAAATGGGTCGACGACCCTTATCACGGCCGGCTCCTGATCCTGTTCAGCAAATGTTATCGGGATCGAGGCCATTAATGTTGCGAGGAGGAGTATCGTGATGAGCTTTCTCGAAGCCATCCCGCTCACCGCCAATCATCCAATCTCTTAGGTGAATGCCTCAAATTATATGTATGGATGAGGAATTCATGCGCCTCCCTCAGAGTCTCCTTAGCGGTCTTAAAGGTCAGCCTCCTCAAAGCATTCTCATAATCGAGCCAAATATATCCAGTGTGCTCATAGGAGAGGGTCACCTCCTTCGTCGGAGCCCTTGCGAGATAGAAGATAACCGTCTTCTTGACCAATTGCCCAGACTTCTTGTAATAGTAGTGTATCTTCTTCCTGAATCCTGGGATTATCTCAATATCCCTTATTCCAGTCTCCTCCCAAACCTCGCGTCTAACGGTCTCAAGCTCCCCCTCACCGGGCTCGATCTCACCCTTCGGAAAATCCCAATGCCCAGCCCCATAACGGAGTAAAAGATACTCGATCACAAGATTTCTATAGAATAGCACGGCTCCCGCAGATCTCTCGAAGATCATCTCAACCGCCTCTACAGATCTCTAGATAATCTCTGATTCAAGGGATGATATATCCTATTCTCTCGGCCGCGCTTCCCAAACTCCCCTTATTTAAATCTCTCTATAAACCTCTTGAGTAATTTGTGGATATTACTTGGGGATGTGGCTGGAAAAGCAATTAAGGATCTTCATCCGATAGAGTTACGTGAATAAGGGTATTGAGGAGATCGTTGAGGATTTGGTCAAGAAGGGGGATGACCCGGTTTACAGGGCCGCTGTAGACATCTTAAAAGCCCTCTACATACTCTATGGATCTGCTTGGGAAAGCGAGCTGAAAGACACCTTGATGGGATTATGGGGTATTAGGGGTCTGAGTCTAAGCGAGATGGAGGAGATCGAGAAGCTGATCCCTAAGGCGGCTGAGGTTCTCGACAAGCTAGGCGTGATAAAGGTTGAGGATAGGTTTAGGGCGGATCTAGGGAAGCCTAAGCCCGTCAAGGAGAGGTTCTATGAGGTTAGTAGTCTAGCAGCCTTATTGAGAGCTTTCAGCTCCGATAGAGAGATAGATCGCTACCGCTATGAGGTTTCAGGCATGATCTAGCACCCAGATCTAGGCCGATTTTCCCCTCCATTCCATGGCCTCGAATCAGCTCGCGGTAGATCTCCCTATATTCTCCTACGATTCTCGACATCGGAAACCTTCTCAAAACCCTCATCCTAGCCCTCAATCCAAGTTCCCTCGCTAACTCTTCATCCGATAAGACCTTTAGTATCCCACGCGCCAAGGCCCTCGGATTTCTAGGCGGAACCAGTATACCGGCATCTCCTAAGATCTCTGAGACTCCTCCAACGTCTGTGGCGACCACGGGCTTTCCGCAGGCCATGGCCTCGATCACAGCGATCGGCGCCCCCTCGCTCATGCTCGGCTGAACCACCACCCACCCCCTATTATACGCCAGCTCCGGGTTGGAAATATATCCCATGAACTTGACGTGATCTTTAAGCCCTAGATCGCTGACCCTGGCCTCACAATGATCCATGTATCTATGATCAGTGACTGGGCCATAGATGTAGCATCTCACCTCAGGGATCTCGTCGACGACATAGCTCATCGCCTCTATCAGGTTTATGATGTCCTTTAGGGGGTCTATTCGAGTTATGGAGACCACACTCCATCTATCGGTTTTCCCCGAGATGGGCTTGAACCTATCCACGTCAACCCCATTTGGAATGATCCTGATCTTCTCTTCATCGGCTCCAAGCTCCTTCTGCCAACGCATATTGGATTTCGAGACGGTTATGATCCTATCGGCCCAATGATAATTTAGCTCGGAGATTCTTCTGAAGACTATGCTCCAAAATCTCCTATATGGGCCTCCGCGTCCAATCAGATCGTAGATCCTCTCCTTGTAGTAGATGGCGTGCTCAGTCAAGATATATGACGCTCCATGCTCAAGTTTCTGAACGATTCCGATGAGCCCGGAGAATCCGGCGAGGGCCGAATGAACGATATCATATCTCCCCAAATCTATCTCCAAGGGCTTGAGGAGATCTCTTAAGAGGCGTATTGTATGGTTGAGTTCTCGTATAGTCATGTTTCCCAGCCAATCCTTCCCGGAGAAGTATCTCTTGAAGAAGCTCCACGTCTCACCAGATCTGAATAACGTCTCCTCCCCGTGCTTCACGAATAATCTCTGAAGCCTGCAGACAGCCTTCGCGGCAAGCTTACATGAACCCCCCTCTAAGAGATAGTCGAGGAGAAGCCTCAACGACGGTATGAATCCTCTCCTGAGATCTCTCATAAATTCATGCGGGTGATTATTTCTAGAGTTGCTCGATCCCACCTTAACCAGATAAATTCTCTCAACATTGGGAGGGATTGCGAACTTCGGGGTTAGATCGATTCCATCCGCCACGGCGAGTATATCGAATTTGTGATCGCTTAGATTTGAGATCAGGTTATGCGCCCAAGTTGAGACTCCTCCAACTCTATATGGATAGGTTCCCGGGAGGATGAGCAGGATCTTCAAGAGATTAATCCCTCTCAGATAACTTCGCTAAAAGCTTCAATGCCTCAATCACGTAGCGTGAGATTCTCTCGCGGATAAATCGATCAGCTTCGTAACATTTGCCCAGCGAGGCTCTCAACATGTTCGCGGCCATCAAATAACATCTCGCCGCATGCTCATAATCTCCAAGAATTTTCATACATCTAGCGGCTGATGCGTAGGAGATCGATGCATAGATGTTTCGACCCTCCCTCCTACATCTCTCCGCATCTAGTAGATATTGGTTGACGGCTTCTTCTAGGTCTCCGCCGAGTTCATCCACGAACCCCTTAACGAATTCCCGTTCGCTTAGCATCCACATGCTCCTCCCAGCCCTCTCCACACGTTCTCCTCCCATCTCTCCCTCAATCAAGCGGCAATCCATCGAGTTTTAGAGTTTACGAGGAATTCCACGCCAGCTTAGTGAGCTATACTTAAGGGTTGTGGATGATTGGTGCAAACCTCTCTAAAAATAGCTATATGATGATCTACTCGATGAACGCGTTAAGAGTTGGAAAACCGGATCTGAGGCTGGTGGCGATAGTCTCCGCTGCGGTGATCATGGCGATTATGCTGGCGACTTCATCGGCATACGCCTCACCCGCAAACCTCGACATAATGGCGAAGGAGTCGGAGATCGTCAAGAGCTTAGATGTTCTTGAGACCAAGATCACATCCGTTGATAACTCATCGATAACTATAGTCGGCGAGGGCGGTGAGGAGATAAATCTCCTAGCAAGGGGCAAGTGGATAATCATCTCCGACGAGATAATTCCGAAGGCCAGGTGGATCGACGCGATGAACTATGTTAAGGGAGGTGAGGCGACAGTCGTCATGGGCACGATAACTAGAGGCAACGAAACCCATTACATATGCTTGGGATTGAAGCAAGGAGAAGTAATGATGTTTAGGCCAGTCTTATTGAAGGTCTATGCGGCGGGCCATAAACATACCAAGACATACATGGGTCCGAGAGGAGAGCTTGTGGAGAAGGGGAAGAACTACATGATCCTTGAAAAGGATGGCCGTAGGGTCATCGCGTCGACCAGTGGGAAGTGGATTAAGGCTGGGGGCGGAGAGGTGACTTGGAGCGATGTCGCCGACGAGTTCCATGAAGGGGACACGGTGAGATTATTCTGCCATAACATCTTAGCCATGAGGAAGGAGTTCTCCGACGTATTCGGGATAGATGCCTTCATCTGGGGATATAGTGGAGCGATAATAGACCTCACATCTGGAACTGCGCTATCGAGACCTTAAACCATAATCTCCTTCATCTTTTTTTATTAACCATCGAAAAATGAAGCCCAAAAACTCCCCCATTTTTACTACGTTCCAAGAATCGGCATTTGGCGAATTTCATTCATGAGGAGGTGTGTTAGGTTTATAATGGTCTAACGCCGGTCTAAACTTTGATGAGGAGCTTATCTAGGATTCCAATAAGAGTGGCGTTTGAGGGGGTCGGCGAATATGAGGGAGAACTCGTTAGATTCTATGCGCCGATAACGGTTCAACAACTACTAAAACTGCTGCCGATCGAGGGTGCCGTTGCGAAATGGGATTACGCGGTATACTTTCAGATAGATTTGAGGAGGGGTGCTGAACGCGAGGTTAAGCGGGTTAAGGCTGGAGATATCCTCTATTGGCCTCCGAGCCAATATCTAGTCATAGCCTATAAAGATGCCGTTCCACCGGCTCAGATGGTTAAGGTAGGAAGGTTAAAGGGAGACTTCTCAAGGCTTGAAGATCTAAGACCTGGGGCTAGGGTGAGGATGACGAGGCTTGAGTGATCACTTCCTCCGCTTCTTCGGCTTCTCCTTCTTATGCTCCTCCACAACCACCTTAATCGGTGCATAGATCCTAAGCCTGCTATCTCCTTCAACTAGCCTAAGCTTACCTTCCTCGGCGAGCCTCCTCAAGATATCCCTTGAGACGGAGATCCTTATCCCAAACTTCTCGGACAGGGTATATGGAGTTATATAGGGCTGAGTCTTGATGAAGGACTCGACTTCATCTAAGCTCGGCGGGGTCACTCCCGCAATAGACTTCTCCCTAACCTCCATAGCCGTCTTTCCAGCCTGCTGCTTTTGTCTGAGAAGCCTCTTCTCAAGCTGCTTTAGAGTCGGCTTCTTAGGACCTCCCAACCCTCATCCCACCGAGTCATAGACTGAGTTCTCCAAAATAAATTCATTTTCGAATGATTAAGCTATCTTAGAGATAATTGAGGCTGAAGGAATTCTTGGCGGAGAGGTTGCCAGGAGTGAATCCAAAATTCTTGCCATCTCATGCCAAGATAATGGGAGGAGTTGCCTTGCTAAGACTCAGACCTGAGCTAGATGAGCTTGAAGAGGAGATCGGGAAGCTTCTCCTAGAATTTTATCGGGTTAAAGCCGTCTATAGGATCTACGGCGTCACGGGAATTGAGCGGAAACCCGTTATAAAGCATCTCGCCGGCGAGGAGGTGAGGGAGATAATTCATAGAGAATATGGCTATCGTTTCAAACTCGATCTAACGAGGCTCATGCTCTGCTTGGGAAATAGCTTTGAGAGGCTGAGGATGGCGGCGTTAACCAGAGATGGCGAGGTCGTCTTAGACATGTTCGCCGGGATAGGGCAGTTCACGATACCGATAGCAGTCTTATCGAATCCGAGCAAGATCTACTCGATAGAGCTTAATCCAGAGGCCTATGAATACCTGTTAGAGAACATCAAGCTGAATGGGGTTGAGGATAGGGTTCAAGCGATCCTAGGAGACTGCGTCGAGGTAGTGCCGAAGATGTTTAGGGGTGTCGCAGACAGGATAATCATGGGATACTTCCATGGAACTATGAAGGCTATACCTGCAGCCCTCTCAGCGCTCAAGCCCGTCGGCGGCGTAATCCACTTCCATGAACTCGCGAGGAGAGGCTCTGAAGAGAGGTTTGTAAACCAGGTTATCGACGAGGTCGAGAGCCTGGGATATTTGGCCAGACTATTGGGTTGGAGGAGGGTGAAATCCTACTCCAAGACGAAAAATCACATCGTAATCGACTTATTCGCCATAAAGCGTTGAAAGGGATAGGAAGGTTCACAACCTTCCCAAGCCCCGCATAGCTCATGAAAGCCGGCATATTTGCACATATTTATAAAATAATCTTCAAAAATTTACAGATCTGTATTGAAATCGGGTATGCCGTGAGAGATAGGTCTAAATTGGGGTATGACAATCCGTTAATCGGCTAAAAAGAATAGAGAAGATGTTGGGGATAGCCTGGTGAAGCTGGATGTTGAGCCCTATGGAGAAGCTCGAAGCACTGTCGAGAGGCTATAGCCTAGAGGAGATTATAGAGTATGAGCAATTAAGGGGCATCGCCCTCATCAAAGACCTAGAGACGGGTGTCGAAAAAATCTACTCACATTCCTTTGCGAAGTTTCTTGAGGATAGAAATCTGGCGGAGATCATATGCGTGGCCGACACCGTTCAAGAGTTGATGAGGAACAGGCGTGAAACGGCTCGTAGAGTTACGCAAGATAGGGTTGATAAGATGACGAGGGTTATCGAGAGATTGGAGAAATTATTGGAGTCCAGTAGATCTGAGAGGAGAAGGCTTCTAGATGAGGCTAGAATAATCAAGAGAACCTAAAATCTCAGACTATTATACTCGCCGCATTAGCTATCCTAGGCCACCTCTCAGCGGCCTCCTTGGCTACAGGTCCCCTAATCTCCGTGGCCTTAATATCTCCTTCTGGGGTGACTAGGACCGCGGCCGTATCCTCGAACATTATCCAAGTTCCATCGGGCCTCCTATAGGGCTTCTTCTGCCTAACTATCACTGCGTGTAGGACCTTCTTCCTAAGATCTATAGGCCCCTTCTTGACCGTGACCGATACTAGGTCTCCGACGCATGCGCATGGATGCTGTCTAAGCCTGGTCTTGATCCCATGGACTTGGACTATCTTCAATATCTGAGCTCCAGAGTTGTCGGTGCATAGGATCTCTGACCCAACGTTTATAGTCCTAGGTATGTTCGGCCTCCGCTCAAGGATCCCGACAGCGGCGACGGCTCTGCTCCTCCTAGACATCCATCACCACCCATCAAGCAGAGGTTTGTCGATGCTTTAAACCTCACCCTCAAGCTAAAGCTTCTCTATCACGACGAAGCTCACGGTCTTGCTTATCGGCCTACACTCAGCTATCTTAACCTTATCTCCCTCCTTGACATCGATGCATGGTGGGAGATGGGCTGGAATATTGCTCCTCCTCCGCTCATATCGCTTATACTTCTTGACGTAGTGTAGGTATTCCCGCCTAACGATCACCGTCTTCGGAGCCCTCTTCTTATAAACCACTCCGGTCAAGATTATCCCCCTGATCTTGAGGTGGCCGTGGAAGGGGCAGTTTGGGTCGTCGCACTCCCTTTCAGGAGGCTTAACGGGTATCCCAATATTCTTGGTAACCATCTCTTAGGCGACCTCCAATCCTCCCACGTTCTCGGAATGGGTAAATAAAAGCCTTAAACCCAGCTACCATCTCCTAACCCTCTTCTTCAACCTCTCCTCAGGCCTCCCAATAAGCATCCTTCCCTCAACCAAGACTTTCTCGTTTGATGGGAGCTGAAATTCGAAGAAATATGCCTCTTTAGGGAGGGAGATGATTCGTCCATCATCTCTCAAAACTCTCAGCATGTTCCTCGTCTCACCAACCACCTCGCCTACATGGATATAATCCCCTTTAAGCGGCTTGGCTTTAACCCTCAGACCTAGGAGTTCATGCCTGAGAATATTCCTCGGAGTTAAGGTCTTCATCACTTCAAGGAAGACATCCTGCGCATTAAAGGTATTTTTATCGAATTATAGCTTAACGCCGCGTTCTCTCAAGATGGTGAGTATTCTCGCTATCCTCCTCCTCATGTTCCTGACGAGCGCGGTCTTCTCAAGTCCTCCGCCGGCGACGGTCTTGCTCCTAGTCAGGATCAGTTCTGCTCTAAGTCTATCGAGCTCCTCTATCAGCTCCTTCGTACTCTTCTCCCTAAGTTCCTTGACTTCCTTCACCACCGCTCTCAGCCTCCTTTTTCGCCGCAACCTTGCTGACATCTATCTTGATCTCCTCGGGCATTGGGGCGTCGGGTGGATAGATCTTGACCTTGATCCCGAATACCCCGGTCTTTAGGAGGATTGAGGCCTTACCGACCTTCACATACTTTAAGGCTAAGTCTCCCGACTTCGGCATGATTCCAGCCGAGAACTTCTCGGTCCTATGCCTCGCCGAGGTCAATTTCCCGCTAATCTCTATCTCGCATCCCCTCGCACCCGCCTCCATTATCCTCCTCAAGGCCCAGAACGCCACCCTCCTATGCCTAACTCCACGCTCGATCGCTTGAGCTATCCTCCTAGCCATGACATGCGGGTTCAGCTCCGGAACCTCTATCTCAGCCACGGTCACGTTCGGATTCTCTACCCCAAACTTCTCCTCAAGCTCCCTGGAGATCTCCTTGATCGTCCTACCCCTAGACCCTATAACCCTCCCAGGTCTCATGGCGTAGATCGTGATCCTAGTCCCGATCGGGGTGAAGAATATGTCGACTCCACCGAATCCCGCGTCCTTTAGCTTCTCGGCCAAGTATTCGTAGATCTCAGCCTTCTTCATCTTATCCTTTAAGATCTTCTTTATCGCGGACAAGCTACTCCTTCACCTCCCCCATCACCTCGATATGGACTAAAACCTTATCGTATGGGGTTGACCTCCCGAAAGCCCTCTCGATGAACTTTCTAATTCTCCTACCCTTATGGGCGGCGGCGTGGACTATCACCACTTCATCTGGATCAAGCCCCTTGAAGTCCGCGTTCGCCTCAAGGCTATCTAAGAGCTTTAGCATGAGCTTTGCGACCTTCACGGGATATCCTCCAGGCCCCTTGGTCTGCCTATGATGAGCCCTATTCTTATTATATCTCCTATATGGTATCATCCTCCTCTTAGCCACCACGTCCTCTAGAAGTTTCCTCGCCTCTGGAAGCTTCAATCCTAAGATCGCCCTACAAACCTCCCTAGACCACTTAGGCGAGACGTCGACCTCCCTCAGGCTCGCCTTGACGGTTCTAGCCTTATCGACCTCTTGAACCGAGTAGCCCCAATGAGGCATCTACGCCCTACTCCCCCCAACCGCTTATCCAGCCCCTATTTTAGCTTAAATTAATGGGAAAAAGAGAAGGGTCTCGACTATATCCGAATATTGGTGGGAGTGTGTGATCAAATCTTCTTCAGGTGGGAGATCATCATGATGAGGCCCACGATCAAGAGGATGAGTGAGATCGCTAGCTGGAAGGTCATAAGAGGCTCGACTGGATGTAAGATTATGGAGGCGGTCGCGGCGGCCGATGGTCCGAGTAGGGCTGCCCCGATTAGGAAGAGGATTAATCCTATGATGAGCGTTGAGTGCTTCGATAAGTCTATGGATGAGATTAGGGGTTTATCGCTTCCAGCCCTTGGGATTAGGAAGACCGCCGCGAGATAGAGTAGGGCCATGACGGCCGGCGAGACTATGAAGAGGGCTACCGCCAACAACCTCAAGATGTTTGAATCTATGTTAAGATATTCTCCAAGCCCGCCTATAACCCCCGCTATCACCTTATCCCTCTCCGATCTCAGAAGCCTTCTCGGAGTCTGGCTCAACTCGATCAATAATCCCCCCGATCTCCTTAAAAGCTTTGACCAAAGGTTTAACTCATGTGAAGTTTAGGAGCGGTTGATGGCCAGAGTCTCGGAGATCATGGATGAAATATTGCGGCGATCATCCCTAACACAAGTTTCAGGGAGGCTGCTCGACTTCCTCAAGGAGTCCGGAGTCTCACTCGACATAGAGTTATCCGAGGTGGATAAGAGCTTCGTGAGGGATCTTGCGAATAAGCTCATAGACTTTGGAATAGAATCTGAAAAATTGAAAGAGGTCTTCAAGTTGCTCGCTTCAAGGATTAAAGAGTTTAGAGAGGATCTGATCGAGGAGATTGAGGCGAAGTTAAAGCCCGTTGAAATTCCAGCAAATGTTAGAGTTGGGGGATTTGATGAGGTCGTTAAAGAGGTGAGTCTTGAGGATGCGGTAATGGAGGCAAGAAGATGCCTAGCATGCATTCTGCCGAGATGTGTTGAAGCATGTCCGATAAACTTCAGCGTCCCAGCATTCCTAAAACTCGTCGCGAATGGAAGGCTGGATGAAGCCTATAAACTTGGATTGAGATTCACACCTCTACTAGGTGTCTGCGGGAGAATATGTATCGGATACTGTGAAGATGCCTGCACCTTCAAGAGGATCGGTCTTAAGCCCATCTCGATCAGATTGATTAAGAGGGCCATAGTCGAAAACGTCGATAAGATAAGGCTTCAGCCAAGCCCAAAGCAGAGCAAGGGGATTAAGGTCGCCGTGATAGGATCTGGGCCAGCGGGCCTCACAGCCGCCTATCATCTGAGGTTGATGGGATACTCGGTCACGGTCTTCGAGGAGTCTCAAGAGATTGGGGGGATGCTCGCTCAAGCTATTCCAGAATATAGGCTTCCGAGGAAAGTCTTGGAAGATGAGGTTAAGCTCTTGGAGAGAATCGGGGTCGAGTTCAAGACCTCCACGAGGATAGGCGATGAGATTGGAATAGATGATCTCTTCAAGATGGGGTTTAAGGCGATATTCATCTCAACAGGCGCACACAAGCCGAGAACCCTAAAGATTCCAGGAGTGGAGTTGGAGGGAGTCCATCAAGCATTGGAATTCTTAAAGCTCGTAAAGTCTGGAAAGCTTAGGAAGCTCGAGGGAGTCGTTTGGGTTATAGGTGGAGGAGATGTCGCGATAGACTCCGCTAGAACAGCCCTAAGACTTGGAGCGAGGGAGGCTAGGGTAATGTATAGGAGGGGTAGGGCCGAGATGCCGGCCAGTGATGAAGGGGTCGAAAGAGCATTAGAGGAGGGCGTCAAGATAGATTTCCTCGCCATGCCGATCGAGATACTGGGCAGAGATGGAAAAGTGATAGGAATGAGATGCATTAAGATGAGGTTGGGCGAGCCGGGACCTGATGGAAGGAGAAGACCTATACCGATACCTGGATCGGAGTTCGAGGTTGAGGCCGATCACGTGATCCTAGCGATAGGTCAAGAACCGGATCTAAGCTGGATAAAGCCGGGAGATGGGATAAAGTTTACGAAGCGCGGTTTAATCGAGGTAGATGAAAACTATTCGACGAGCAGGCGGGGCGTATTCGCTGGAGGGGATGTTATAAGGGGGCCATCGACCTTCACCCACGCGACGCTGGATGGATTGAAGGCGGCTCACGCGATCCATAAATTCCTCCAACAAGATCGCTGAGTCCATAAAGTTTCATCTAGAGAGTAGCCTCTAAAAAAGGCTCAAGAATGCGTAGCGTGGATTAGCTCAACCTATTCATCATAGCTACCGCAAACCCGTTCCCCTCTTTCCTCAGAAGATAGTCTTCATTGGAGCGGGTAGCGCTGTGTGGTCGAGCCGAATAATAATCGACTTAATCATAAACAAAGACCTACAGGACGTTGAGGTCTAGCTAAACGACATCGACGATCATAAGCTTAACCTAATTTACGGATTCTCGACGAGATATGCGAGGGAATGCGATGGAGAGATTCTAGAAGAGCGTTATAAGGTCTCCAGCCTCATCGATACTCAACGACTACCATTACATGATCCCTCTCATATGGTTCAAGATCAACCACCTCTAACGGTTTCAATCCATTTTTCTCCAGAGTTTCGATCTCCCTTCTATAGACGGCCTCAGGCTCCTCGACGCTATCTATGCTCCTAGCCTTGACCGCGATCAATCCATGACCTTTGCTCCTTAACATCAATCTAGCGTTGTCTGAGAAGAGCTTCGCCTGCTCGGGCTGGGCGACATCGCAATATATCACATCGACCTCTCCAACGATTCCAGCATAGGTTGAGGGCTTCCTCGCATCAGCGAATATTGGGATCACATTAGGCCTCCTATCGGCGACGTTCCGCTTAAACTGGATCATGACTCTTGAGGCGAACTCAACCCCATATAGTATCCCAGATTCTCCGATTATATCTGATACATGGCTTGACGTCGTCCCCGTGGCGGTTCCGAGATAGAGGACCTTTGAACCAGGTCTTATGAATATCTCCTTAATCCCCTTCAGGATGGCGGCCGCGAGCTTACTCCTATAGGGTATCCAAGCCCTATACTCGACTCCACCAACCCTAAACAGTCTCTCGCCATAGACCTGAACTCCTGGAGCTAGATTCTTCGTCGCCAAAATCTTCTCCGTGTCAATTATCCAATAGACTCCCTCAAACTTCTCATGAGGCTTAACCTCGACCATTCCCACCATTGATAAGCCTGTTAAGCCGATCTATATTCATTTACGTCTCCTCGACCTACGCTTACCACGCTTCTTCCTAGGCTTTCTCGCTGGAGGCTGAGCATACTTCTGCTTGATCTCAGCATACCTCTCCTCAAGGGCCTTCCTGAGCTCAGAACTCCTATCCTCCCTTGAGAAGTAGTCTATTCTAGCGGCTATCGCTATCTTCGCCGCCAACAATCTAGCTATCTTCCCTCTCTGCCATCTCGGAGATCCATGAACATATGGATGCTGGAAGATTATCCCATGCTTTGGAGCGCCTCTACCGGTTCTGAAGAATCTGAATAAAGCTTTCTCCGCTCCAAGGACTTGGATCGTGCTCGCTGGAAGCCTCGCGAGCTTCTCCAATCCACCGGCCAAGGAGATGAGCTTAGCCCCTAGAATTGGGCCTGCGATCGCTGAGAGATTCGGGGCCTCAACCGACATGAGCTCCTTGATGTAGTTCTCCTGCTCCCTCTTCAACTTGATCAGCCTAAGCCCTTCTCTCGCAACATCCTTAACCCTCTCCTCATCCTCTGGGCTCATCTCAGCTCCAATAGATGCCTCGGCTTTCTCGAGGACATCCTTGGCCTTTCTCGCGCTCCCCAAGATCTTCTTAAGCCCCTCGATCGTATAGTTTTTCCTAGAGCCGAGCTCGGCAACTATCCGCATATACTCTTCAGGCTCATCTACTAGGTCTGCGAGTTCGGGAAAGTGCAGCCCATACCACTCCCTACATCTCGTGTAGAACATGTTTATCTGCTTATCCAAGTCTTCTAAGACGTGGACTGCGTGGACGATCATCACATCTCTCCGCGCAACCGCCTCCTTAAGCTCGGTCACGAGCAGCGAGTCCATCACCTCCTTAACCCTCCTCCTATACTCGTCTAAATCTCTCACCAAGCCATTTTTGACGAAGACTTCCTCGATGTTTATCGGCTCCTCAAGCTCCCTAAACCTCACCCCTCGATAGCTTTGGGAGAGGGCTGGGATCAGGGTTGGAGGCTCGACCAAAACCTCCTCAACATCTCCAGCCGCGACCTCATCCATCAAGTCCTTAACCTCATCCACGAGCTCCCCGCTTGAAGCCTTCGAGAACTTCGAGGCTATCGAGGCGGGATCCCCCTTGAATAGCCTAGATGCCAATAGCTCATCGTCCCTCAGAGCTATGACGCCGAGGGGGCTTAAGGCGAGTTTTATCATCGCAAGATTTCTAGCAAGCCAGCCTTTTAAAAATTAGCCTCTGGCCAAAAGCCTTAAAATCCATCCTAGATAAGAAGATATATGGCTAAGGTAATAGTCTTCCACTTCACCGAGAAGGGTAGGCTCCCGAAGCTGAGCGAGGAAGAGCTTAAGGAGATCAGGAGGAAGTTCCTAGAGGTCTTGAAGGATTATCCAGACGTAACCTTCCATGGAACCTACGTGAACGAGGAG
>JAGGTD010000062.1 GCA_021163925.1 Nitrososphaerota archaeon | reverse complement strand
CGATAAAGGGCGCGGAGATAGATCATAGGATCGATCGCTTAATCGAGCATCTTACAGACAATTCATCCGCGTTGAGATTCATAAGCTCATTTCTAAAGGCGAGGCCGCCATTCATCTAGGATTGGAGTGAGGTTCATGCAGCTCTTGACGTTGAGAGAGCTTAAACACAACCCAGACCTCTTGCTCGAACTATCCTATCCATCCAAGGACTTAGGATACGCGTCGATGATCCTCGAGGAGCTTGAGGAGTGCGGGGTCGATGGAATCTATGTTGAAGTTGGGGGTGGCGGCGAATTACTTAAGCTGGGCAAGGGCTATCGGGGGATTGTGTTTAGGGGGAGGATGAGAGGCGAGGACGTGGCATTAAAGGTCTTGAGGACGGACTCAACCCTAAGAGATCTGATCGAGGAGGCCGAGAACACCAAGCTCGCCAACAGCGTTGGAATAGGCGCGAAGCTTAGGGCGTCAGGTAAGCACGTCATCGCCCTCGAATACATAGATGGGGTGGATCTAGATACTTGGCTAAAGGGGCTTGATGTAGGTGAGGTTCGATCCTTGAAGATGGTCTTGGCCTCATGCTTTAGACAGGCGAGAGCCCTCGATAAGATAGGGCTCGATCATGGAGAGCTCGGCGACGCGAGGAGGCACATAATCTTGAGGAGGAATCTATCTCCGGTCATAATAGACTTTGGCAAGGCGAGTAGGAGGCGGAGGCCATCGAACGTCACATCCTTCTTCAGCTATGTGACCTTCGGCCGACACTCAAGCAAGATCCTCAAGATGCTCGGATTATCTAAGCCTCCGATAGATTCTTCGAGGATGTATAAGCTTAGGATGGATGAGGAGAGCTTTAACAAGCTCTTAAGCTCGCTGAACGTAATCTAGCTGAGTTGAACGCCGTGAAGGAGGAGAAGGATAGGATTAGACGCGAGGTTTGGAGAAGGCTTGAGGAGCTGGGCTTAGCCAAGTTTCCAAGACCCGTCTACGGCAGGATCCCGAACTTCATCGGAGCTGAGAAGGCGGCCTCAAGACTCCTAAACCTGAAAGAGTATATCGATTCGAGGGCCGTCAAGGTGAGCCCAGACTCTCCCCAAAGATATGTCAGATATAGGTGTCTGCTGGATGGGAAGATCCTGATAATGCCTACCCCAAGGCTTAGGAGAGGCTTCCTCATACTCGACCCTTCAAGGATTCCGAGGAGGATGCTTGAGAGAGCCTCAACGATTCGGGGAGCATTCAGATATGGAAGGATAATAGATCCCGAAGACCTTCCGAGGGTGGATTTGATAGTCACCGGATCTGTGGCGGTTTCAAGAGATGGGGCTAGGATTGGGAAGGGGGGAGGATATGGGGAGCTCGAATACGCGATCTTGAGAGAGCTCGGGAAGGTTGATGAAAATACGCCCATAATGACGAACGTCCACGACATCCAAGTCTATGAGAGACTCCCATCAGAACCATACGATCTAACCGTTGACTACATCGCAACCCCGAGAGATCTGATAAAGATTGAACGGAGAAGAGCTAGACCAAGAGGAATTTTATGGGATCTACTCGATGAGGAGAAGCTCAATCAGATACCCTTATTGAGAAGGTTGAGGAAGGCTGGCTTCCGATAGACCCCTATAAGCAATATCCATTATAACTAGCTGAGCCGATCATATGCTAGAGGATGTGGAGTAGGATAGCTGACAAGCTTAAGGATTATCCCGCAAGAATCAAGGTAGTTAGGTTGATGATAGAGTATGGGCTGGGCATAAGCGAGGATGGTAAGGTCGTCGTGGGCCCAGTCGAGATAGCGGACTCATCTCTCGCGAGGGCGGCAGGAGTAGATAGGAGGGTTGTGAGACAGACTATACAGCAACTCTTAGGAGATCCAACCCTGAGGAGGATCTTCACGGGGCTGAAGCCGGCCGGTGCATTCCTAGCCCCCATAGCGAAGGAGCTGGGATACTCGGTGGTCGAGATAAGAGCCGATCCAAGCGCGGTTGGGATCTTGGCGAACGCGGCCAAGATAATCGCCGATGAGGGGATAAGTATAAGGCAGGCCGTGGCGGAGGACCCGGAACTATTCCCAGAACCAAAGCTCATCCTAGTGCTTGAACAACCATTATCCGGGGAAGGCTTGAGTAAGTTGCTGAAGATCCCGAACGTTAGGAGCGTGACGGCATATTAGCGTAACCTCGACAACCTAGATCTACCCGCTCAGATCGGAGTAAAACTTAACACGGATAAAACTCATGGAGATCGAAGGGTTCATGGATTTGAGGCTCATAATAGATGAGGAGGTTAAGGACCGGTTTCCAGACCTAAACGTCCTATTAATGGGGATAGACTCGGTCGAGGTCTCAGAATACTCTCAAGAACTCGAGGAATTCAAGCTGGAGATCTGCGACAAGCTTAGGAAGAGGTATAGGCTCGAGTCTCTAAAAGATGATCCGCTCGTGAAGACCTATAGGAGCTTCTTCTGGAGGATTGGGATAGATCCGACGAAGATCAGGCCGGCTGCAGAGGCTTTACTCAGGAGGATATTGAGCGGTAGGGGGATTCCCAGAATAAACACCCTCGTAGACTCATACAATCTCGCATCCGCGGAGTCGGGGATAGCCTTGGCCGCCTTCGACTTGGAGAAGATAGATGGGGATATGGTCATGAGATTCGCTAGAGAGGGCGAGGAATTCCATGGAATAGGCATGAAAAAGCCGAAGATCTTAAGAGGTGGAGAGATAGTTGTAGCGGACTCAAGTAGGCTTGTAGCCATCTACCCATATCGAGACGCCGAGTATAGCAAGGTCACGCTGAGGACAGAGAAGGTGTGCTTAATGGTCTGCGGAGTCCCTGGAATAAGGGTTGAGGTCCTCAAGAATGCGGGGAGGCTCGCCGTAGACTACATACTCAGATTTTGCGGGGGAAAGTTGCTTAACGAGCTTTAAGCGGAAAATCTTAAGTAGGATAACGACCCAGTTATGAGATGACAGGCTATGTTAGGCGGATATATGGGTAAGATACTCCGAGTTAATCTGACTACAGGAACTATTTCAACCGAGCCTATAAATGAGGAGATAGCTAGGAAATACATCGGTGGAAAGGGTTACGCAGTGAAGATTCTCTATGAGATAGCTAAGAGCTATGAGGAGAAGGGGATGGACCTGAGAGACCTCAACCCCCTCGGCCCAGAAAACGTCCTGATTTTCGCGACAGGGCCTGCAACAGGGTTCCCAGAGGTCCCATCATCTGGAAGATACCACATTATGGCCTTGAAGGCGCCTTTAACGGGGTCGATCGGTAGCGGGAACGCTGGCGGAGAGTGGGGGCCATTCTTGAAGTTCGCTGGATACGATATGATCGTCATTCAAGGTGCTTCAGACACTCCAGTCTATCTCTCGATAACCGATGGAGAGGCTGAGCTTAGAGACGCATCCCATGTCTGGGGGATGAATACCTTCGACACCTGTAGAATCTTGAAGAAGGAGGTTGGGGGAAAGAATGTAAGCGTGGCATGTATAGGACCTGCTGGAGAGAACCTAGTCTATTTTGCGCCGGTGATAAATGATGAGCATAGGGCTGGAGGTAGAGGTGGGCTTGGAGCGGTTATGGGATCTAAGAAGCTTAAGGCCATAGTGGTCTCAGGGACTCAGAAGCCTCAGGCCGCGAACCCAGAAAAGCTTAAGGAGGTTGGGAAGAAGCTCCTCGAAAAGATCAAGACAAACCCCGTGACAAGCGAGTCCCTACCAAAACTCGGGACAGCGGTCCTCGTGAAGATAATTAATAGTGCTGGAATACTCCCATACAAGAACTGGCAGAGCGGAGTGAATCCAGAGGCCGAGAAGATAAGCGGCGAACTGCTCGCCGAGAAATACCTCATTAAGAGGAGGCCATGCTGGGGCTGTCCAATAGGATGTGGGAGAGTTTCGAGGGTTGAGAAGGGAGCCTACCAGATACTCTACACGGAGGGACCTGAATATGAGAACATCTGGGCCCTTGGAAGCTGCACAGGAGTCTCAGACCTCGAGGCCGTCATCAAGGCGAACCACTACTGTGATGAGCTTGGAATAGATCCTATAAGCATGGGCTCAACGATAGCATGCGCAATGGAGCTCGTCGAGAAGGGATGTATCCCTGAGGAGATCTTACAGGGATTGGATCTAAGATTTGGGAACGCCGCCGCTCTAGTCGAAGCGATTTGGAGGACGGCATATAAGGTCGGCTTCGGGAAATACTTGGCCCTAGGCTCTAAGAGGCTTGCGGAGATCTTCGGGAGACCTGAGCTATCGATGAGCGTCAAGGGATTGGAGATGCCCGCCTATGATCCTAGAGGAGCTAAGGGGATAGGGTTGGAGTATGCCACGTCGAATAGGGGTGGATGCCATGTAACTGGATACACGATCTCGCCCGAGATCCTAGGAGTTCCGGAGAAGATAGACCCATTGACTCCGAAGGGTAAGGCGAAGTGGGTCAAGACCTTCCAAGACTTCACATGCGTGGTGAACTCCGCCGTAAACTGCCTCTTCACAACCTTCGCCCTAGGAGCGGAGGACTACGCCGCCTTCCTCTCGGCGGTGATGGGAGTCGACTACACGGCCGACGACATAATGAGGATAGGCGAGAGGATATACAACCTTGAGAGGGTCTTGGTCAATAAGCTTGGATTCGATGGAAAGGATGACACTCTTCCACCGAGGCTGTTGAAGGAGCAGATGCCTGAAGGACCTGCGAAGGGGCATGTAGTCGAACTCGATGAGATGAAGAAGGAGTATTATGAGCTTAGAGGATGGGTTGATGGGAGGCCAACCCCAGAGAAGTTAAAGGAGCTTGAGATAGAGCTCTAATCGAGATAATCTTAATCCCATACCTTCCCCATTTATTTTATGAAAGATGAGCCACGGCTTCGATCTTAAAAACCTGCACATAGAGGTCACCACCAGATGTAACCTTAACTGCATCTATTGCTTGAGGAGGTTTTGGTCGGGCTATGAGCCGAGGGACATGGACTTCAACACATTTCTCAGAATATTGGATCAAGTTGAGGGGTTAGAGAGGATAAATCTGTATGGATTTGGAGAGCCGTTCATGAATCCTAGAATACTGGATATGATATATTATGCGAGGAGATCCTTCAAGGACTCGAAGATATTTCTGAGCACGAATGGCATGCTCCTCAATGAATCTGTCATAGAGAAGGCCATCGAACGCGGGTTAGACTCGATAGCCGTCTCAGTCGACTCAGTCAACCTACAGCAGCTCAAGAAGATTCGGGTTGGGTCAGGTTCACGTGTCTTAAAGTCGCTTGAGGATCTCTGTAGGATCGGTAGGAGAATTCTACCTGAGCTTGAGATAGGGGTTGAGTGCGTGATCCTAAAGCATGGATTCGAGGAGCTTCCAAAGGTGGTGGAATATGCCGCTGACCTAGGAGTAGATTATGTCCAGGTAAGCCACGTGGTTCCCTATTCAAAACAGATCTACGAATATGCATGCTATACATGCGTGAGCGAGCGAGTCCTATCCGTGCTCGGAGAAGATGGGTTGAGAGAGCTTTGCGAGATCCGTGACAAGGCATCCCATCAAGCCTTGCTGCTCTCTTATGCTAGGCCAAGAGGAAGTCATGAACTCAAGAAATACTTTGAGATCATGGGAGACTTGACATCGCATGGATATACCGCGAACCTAACCGCCCTCTGCGAAGAGCGGCATAAGATAAGCTTGGCGCTGAGAGTCAGAGAAGTGTTTGAGCAGATGAGCGAGATCGCTGAGAGTAGTGGGGTGGAGCTCAGGGTTCCCAAAGTATTCTCAGACGCCGCCGATAGAACATGCCCATATGAGGAGAAGCATTCAATCTATGTTAGGAGAGATGGGAAGGTCGCGCCGTGCATGGAGCTCGCCTACACCCATCCCGAATACGTCAATTCTCATAACAAGCTAGTTCATGAATATTTGATCGGAGATGTCAAGTCTGAGAGTCTGTCAAAGATCCTATCAAATGAGGGATTTAAGAGGTTTAGAGAGATGAGGAAGAACTTGATTCGCAACTGCCCATGGTGTGGAGACTGCCCGTATTCCGAACTCGAATGCTGGTTCGTGAAGGATAATCTGCTCGACTGCTATGGAAACTCTCCATCATGCTCCGAGTGCCTATATAGCGTCGGCTTAGCATCATGCATAATCTAATCATCTGAATTGGGTCATTTTTCTATAGGACTCTCAAGTCTCCGAAAGCTCCACAAACCCCTATTCACGATAATATCCCTCAAAATGTTCTTGGCATAGTTTTCGTCTAAGTTCAGTAGGAGGGCAGCTATATGCTTACATAGCTTAAACTCCAATCTAACCCTCTCCCAGTCGGCGCAATCATGTAAGATCAGCCTCCTATCAAGGTCTATGACCACTCCATACTCCTTAACCTCCGCGCTTAGATAGTTCTCAGACTTCTCCAAGACTCTAATCAGATTCTTATCCATCTTCTCAGCCCTCCTAAGCCTAGACTCGCTCACCAACATCTTTAACAGATCTCTTACATTCTTTGGAAGCTTTTCGGGGGACATATAGACCGATAGGGATTCAACGGGTTTAGCCGGTCTAGCCAGATTCCTCTCAACCTCCTCCAAAACCTCCCTCTGCTCCGGGGTTATTATTCCGAGAATCTCAAGGACTTGGAGACAGTTGTGGACGGCGTATCCGTGGAAGTGGTTATTGAAGTATCCATAGACCACATCAACTCTATCGCTCAACTCCTCCAACCTATTCCTCCAAGGCTCAAGCTCCTCCCTACTATAGTGATAATTATACCATGGCCTCGTCCCCCTACCATGCCATCTAACATATGAGAAATCGGTTGTTACGTGTAGCTCAGGTGGGAGCAATGGTTCGTCCACTATCGTGTATGCGACATCGTATCTCGATAGGAGGCTGAGGGAATCCTCCTTGAGCCATGATAGATCCCTAAACTCCACGGCGAACCTATACTCATCTGGGAGGATCTTGAAGAAGTCTCTCAAAAGTTCTCTATGTCTCTCGTAGGTGAAGCTTGGGGGGAGCTGGATCAAGAGAGGGCCGAGCTTTCCAGAACTACTCAGCGGCTTTAAAACTTCGAGGAATCGGTTAAGATCCTCCTCAACTCCCTCCGATGGGCTGAGCTTCTTCTTATGGGTTATCAGCCTCGGAACCTTGGCCGAGAACGTGAAGTTCTCCGGAACCATTCTCTCCATCGACATGATGATTCTGGGATCTGGATATGAGTAGAATGTGGAGTCTATCTCAACCGTCTCAAACACCCTCGAATACCTGTAGAGCTTGCCCTCATTAGAGCTTCGATAGAAGACCCCGACCCAGTCCTCATAGCTCCATCCACTAGTACCTAAGAGGATCTTGGCCAAGCCCCTCAATCCATGGCCGAGGCTGGATTTAAGCCAAGCACCAAAACGGCGTCCAAACTCTAACTCAAATATTCCTCTTGTATGTTTCAGGAGATGTGGGGGAGATCGTAATAGGATGCGGGGGCTGGCAATACTTCATAATCCCGAACATGGATCCACTGGAAGCTTACTCCATGGCCTTTAGATTCGTTGAGGTTAACTCGACCTTCTACAAGATCCCCCCAATGGACTTGGTGAGGTCTTGGCGTAGGAGGGTTCCAAGAGATTTCGAATTCTCGGTTAGACTCAATAGGCTGATAAGCCACGTCGAGAAACTGAATCCGACGGAGAAGGTGGTTAAGGCTTTTCAAGACTGCGTTGAGGTGGCTGAAACTCTTAGATCGAAGATACTGGTCCTCGAAACTCCACGATCCCTCGACCCGATAAAAGCGGTAAATGGGCTGAAGAACATCCTCAAGAAGGTGGATCTTGGAGACATCAGGATAGCCTGGGAGCCTAGGGCTGGGTGGCCTCTCAAGGCGGTCGAGGAGGCGATTAAGCTAAAGCTCGTCCCGATAACAGACTACTCTATTGAAGAGCCGCCATATGACGATGAGGAGATAGCCTACACGAGGCTATTCGGGAAGGGAAGCCATAACATATACCAGTTCACAGACGACGACCTAATCAGGATAAGGGAGAGGGCTGAGAAGAGGAGGTCGAAGAAGGTTTACCTAAGCTTCCATGGAATAAGGATGTATCTCGATGCCGCCAGACTAGAGAGATTCTTGAAGAAAGGCGAGCTACCGAGGGTTACTAAAAGCTATGGCATAGACTCCCTCGCGGAAGTTCTCGTGGATGCGAGCTTTCCAGCGACGAAAGAGGAGCTTGTAAGGAAACATGGATGGAAGCTAATAGATATAGATGAGAAGACTAGGGTTCCGGCCAGCGTAATCCTCAAACAGCTTAGGAGGAAAAATTATAGGAGCTTGGAGGAATTGTTGAGAGAGCTTAGGATGAGATTCGAGAAGACTGGCTAGATTTTTCCATTAATCGTGGTTAAGGTTTTTAAGCGTCAAATGCGATTTATTTTCAAAAGGATGGACGGAAAGACTGTGATGAGACATGGACGTGAAATCATTTATTTATTCATCATCATGCTTATAATCCTAACTCTAGTCCAAACCGCATCCGCGGAGCAATTCCATTCGATGAACATGGTGAGAGATGCATTAGCCCTTGCGTACTTTCCTATGCAAGAGGAGAGGGTTACGATAAAGTTTTGGATGAAGTCCGAGCTTGGGAAGTCCCTATTAACCGAGATGGTTACCAATAAAGGTCAGTCGATCACGTATAGAGCAGAGGAGGTCAGGGAATATCGCAATGGGACGCGTCTAATCTTTAGGGGATGGTATCGTGATAGTGAGCTTGTCACAACAAATCTGGCCATCTCTATTAACGCCACGTCAAACGCAGAATACTATGCATGCTATGATGTTGAGTATTGGATTGACGTAAACCTAGGATATGAGAGGATCTCTGAATGGATTAAGAGAGGTGAAGAGCTCGGGGTAGAGGTCCCTAAAAGTAAGGAGCTTTCAAACAACACCAAGCTCATATTCGAGGGATGGAGCGGGGACTTCGAGGGAATGAACAGATTCATTAAGATCGAGGTTTATCAGCCCATAAAGGCTTCAGCCATATGGAGAAGACAGTATAAAGTCTACATCGTCTCAGATCCCCAAGCCATATCAGAGATTGTTGGAGGTGGATGGTATGATGAAGGCTCGGAGGCCGTGATCAGGGTCTTAAAGCCCGTCGCATTTTTAAATAATGGAGGAACCAAGGCGGTCGTGGGGGAGATCCTCGCAGACTACGAGCTGAAGAACTATAAAGACCTGAAATTCGAGAATGTATCGGAGGTTTCACTCGATGTATTCTCCCCCATATTTGTCGTGGTGAGATGGCGATTCTATCACCACGTCCTAATCTCGTCGAATTACATAAACTCGACGATAGCAGATGACTGGGTTTTAGATGGAGACTTTGCGGAATACAAGGTTCCGAAAGAATATAGATGGGATAATGGAACGATGATCAAGTTCGAGAAGTGGGTTGGAGATGTAACCTCTGATCTAAATCCGATAAAGATTCAGGTTAGGAAGCCTATCAGGATTAGGGTTAAGTGGAGAGTATTTTACTTGGTTAGATACGAGTCTGCTTACCCGATCTCAACAAACCTCTCAAATCAATCCACTTGGATCGAGAGAGGCTCCAGCATATACTTCAACGCCTCGCCCACCATCAGATTACTTGATGAAGGAATGAGGGTGGTGTTTCAAGGTTGGAGAGGGACATTATCTCAAACATCACCATGCCTCATGATAGAGGAGGTGGATCGACCACTCGATCTGAGGGCGGAATGGAAGAAACAGTATCTCTTATCCATTCAAGCTCCAGATGAAGCCAAGATAAGGGATGAGATCTGGATGGATTCTGGGGCAAGCTATGAAGTATATGCCCCGCCAATAATCCCATTATCGAACGATAGTAGACTCACCTTCATAGGGTGGGTTGGATACGAGTGCGCCGACCCACTATGCAATATAACTTCCATCTCCAAACCCATAAACTTGGAAGCCAGATATAGATTTGAGTGGCTTGCGAGGATCCACGTGGTAGGATATGATGGGGAGCCTGTTGAGGGGGTGAGTTTGGTTCTTAGATGTGGAGAGGATTCCATGAAACTAGGCTCAGACTCGACCACATGGATCTATGAGGGTAACTGGCTCATCGAGAACGCCACTTGGAAAGGATTCGATGTATCCCCTAGACAGTCAATCTATATTGAGAGAGGCATCCAAGACATAACAATTCCGATTAGGGTGTTCAAGGCTGGATTCAGGGTAACCGATTACCTAGGATTTCCGGTTAAGGATGCCGAGGTCTCCGTGAGCTTGATGAATGGCACCATACTGTATGAGGGGAGGACTGGGGATAATGGGGAGATCTGGAACGTTGGCCCGCTTCCGCCATGCGATTTGATGGTTAGAGTGAAGTATCTCTGGTTCAGCTCCAGCAGGATATTCAATATCGGGAGCAGTAGGCCGATCACGGTCACGGTTCCAATATCATTGACAACTATTTACATCTCGGCTGGAATAATAGCCTTATTCACGGCGTTGATCACGTTCGCGGCATACAGGAAGAAGAGGGAGATGCTTAGACGAGAATATTATGAGATTCCTCCAGAGTATCCTCCTCCATCGCCGCCGGTCATGGAAGAGGAGGAGACGGAGGAGCATGTCGTCGTATCGGTTGAGGATGTCTTGAAGGAGATTGAGGATGAGGAGTTGAAAAAACTTCTGAAGGAAAGGAGGAAAAGGGGTTAGCGTGAATGTTTTAAGACGAAGCTTCCCATTGGAGCGCCTATCGCCTTTGCCACAATCGGGCACTTCACCATCAGGATGAAGAATGAGTCGGCTTCATCATCGTAGGTCTCATAGTTCGCCTGCCCCTTGAATATCCTTAGATCATGCTCCCTTATCCAGCCCTTAACGACCTCGCTCGACATCCATGGCCCAGTTCCCTCAACCCCATTTGAGACAGATCTGACCTCGACGTTGGGGAGCTTATCCAGACCAATATATCTCACATCCTCTGGAATGGCATCGCCTATCGCGGGTCCTCCCTTGACGACTAGGGTGATCGATTTGAATGGCCTAGATCTTACGTCGAGCATCGTCTCTATCAGCAACTTATCGAGCACTATCTCTCCAGCGTTGTCAAGGAAGTATATCATGTCTTCAGCCTTTAAGACCCTCTCCCTAAACTCCTTATAGTCGTTGATCATGAACGACCCCTTCATAGCCCTCTCGATGGATTCATGTAAGTCCAGTTGGAGATATGCTCCGAGGTCTATTGAGTTGCCGGCCGCCGATAACTTGACAGCGGTCTCCAACTTATCAGAGGAGCTTTCAACAATCTTCTTCAACTCTGGATAGATCTTGAGAACCATGTCATTGCTCCTCCTCCTAAGTTCCTTGAAGGGGTCGGGGTTTCCCGTCACCTCGCTGATCACCCTATTCACGATAAAGGCGAGCTCTATTGGTATGAAGTCCCAGCTGACGGATTCAAGAGATTTGATTACCTCGATCATAATCTTTCTCTGGAGCTTGATATCCTTAGTAACCAGTCTAGCGTTACGTGACGCCATCCTCAAGGTGCACGAGAGGCAGTCGAGATCTATCTTCAAGCCGCTCAACCCATGCAATAGCTTCTATTTAGCTTATCTTCCATCGGGAGCAGACGGCGGCGATGCAGAGGCCTCTTAAAGATATTATCCCGATTCTATGGCCCACTCTTCCTCAAAGATAGTATTGAGAGTATTAGGATGGGTGTCAGTAGCGATAGGGTTAGGGGAGCGGGATTTATTCCAAGCCCCATTAAATTCAAGACGATTCCTTGGAATAGATCATAAGACCAGCCGAAGACGAGTAGCCCCACAACGGTTCCAAGGTTCATGACGGAGTTTACGAGGCCTATAGTCATCCCGGCTCGCCTCTGATAGGATGCCGCCAACCTCCTCGATAACGGTGTGTAGGCTTTCCAGCTGACTCCAGCCGCGAGTAGGCCGATGATTATCGCCTGATAGCTCTTCACGGCGAGTAGGATTGGGGCTAAACACGTCATAAATGCTATGATGATTATCGCGTAGTCTTCCGAGATCTTATCGGCTATGATGTTTATCGGGATGCTGGCGATAAGCCCTAAAACCCCCGTTACGCCTAGGATTAAAGCTGAAGCCTCCTTAGACATGCCTGCGAACTCGCTTAAGTAAACATAGATGGGATCGCCGACCAACATAGCTCCTATAAACGCGACTATGAAAGATGTCAAGAGGAGTGGATGAATCGAGGATCTCCTCCCAGACTCCTCCCGAAGCCCTTCACGCCTCACCTCGATCTTCACCTGATTGGATCTTATCGCCAGATACGTTAAGGGGGCTGATGCGGCGGAGAGAATAAACGCCGTCGGGAAGATATAGGTGGAGTTTATCGGCGCGATTATGCTGTAGAGGAGGTTTCCCACAAATACGCCTATAGATCCTGATGCGAAGTAGAGTGCTAAGGCAGTTCCCCTCCACTCGATCGGCGTATTCGAGGCTATCAAGACTTGGATGAAGATCCAGAAGAATCCGCTCACGACTCCCTGAAAGATCCTCAACGCCAAGAAGAACGTGAATGATCTAAGATAATTGTATAGGATTAGGATTATTGACGCCAGTATCGGGAGAATCGGGATAATCGTCCTCAACCCCCTCCTATCGATGAGGTATCCGGCTAGAGGCGCCGTCAAGGCTCTGGCCGAGAGGAAGGCCATGGATAGGATGCTCAAGAACCCCATCGAGAGCATGAGCTCCGTTCTAGCATAGTATGCGACGGCCGGGATCACCATCCTGAAGGCCGTCGTCCCGAGAAAGGCCACCGAGAACAGCGATAGGAGCCATCCACTGCTTAAAAGCTCTTTAAGCCTAGTCAGCGAAGATAAATCCATCGATCATCCCTTAAAGAACCCACTTTTTAGGAATATCGTCGTTAGAAGCGTTAATAAGGTGGTCTAAGCGGTCTATGACCTGAGATGGGAGACCCTAAGAAGCCTAGGAAACAGTATGAGACCCCCAAGCATCCATGGAAGGCTGATAGGCTCGCGGCCGAGCTACAGTTGATAGGCGAGTATGGGTTGAGGAATAAGAGGGAGCTTTGGAGGGCTGAGACTATTCTGAGGAAGATTAGAGCACATGCCAGGAAGCTCTTCGCATTAACCGGCGAGAAGAGGGTTAAGGCGGAGCGAGAGCTTATTCACAGGCTTTGGAGGATGGGAATAGTCGATGAGAACGCGACCGCCGACGACGTCTTAAAGCTGACCGTCAGAGATATCTTGGAGAGAAGGCTTCAAACGATGGTCTATAGGCTCGCCCTTGCTAAGACGATCCATCAAGCTAGACAGCTCATAGTCCATGGCCACGTCTATGTAGGTGATAGGAAGGTCAGGTCGCCGAGCTATCACGTCATGAGAGGGGAGGAGAGGCTGATAAGGGTCGCGATACCGATAATGGAGAAGGTCTCACAGAAGGAAGGAGAGGCTGAGACGAGCTGAACCCCCTTTATTCCCTCCTCGCGAGATAAACCATGTGTGGAAGCTCATCTATAAACTCCTCTAGAGCCAATTTCACAGCATCTGGAGAGCCTGGAAGACATAGGATGGCCTTCCCTGAGGCGACTCCCGCCGTCGCCCTCGTCAAGGCTGCAGCGGCTCCAACCCTCCGATAGCTTAGCATCCTGAAAAGTTCTCCAAATCCCTCAGCCTCCTTCTCGAAGAATGGTCTGACGGCTTCTATGGTGACATCGCTTCTAGCCAATCCAGTTCCGCCCATGAAGATCACGACGTCGACATCCTCCCTCCTCAACATCTCCAATAGCTTCTCCCTAATCATCTCAACATCATCATCTATTATCTCCTCGTGAACCACTCCATGACCCCTCTTCTTAATCTCCTCGACCGCCACCTCCATAGATATATCGTTGAAAGGCTCACCCCTAGCCTTCGCCTCATATCTCGAGCTGCTCACCGTGAAGAGGGCGAATCTAAGCCTCCGCTCGGCGAGCCTCCTATGCTCTTCATGGGGTGAGGCCACGGATTAACCCTCCTTCAACTTCTCCAAGACCTTGATCTCAGTTATCTCGGTTTCAGGATATTGGCCGCGCTCATCCTTCTCATACGCCTTAACCACGTCCCAGATATTCAACAGCGCTATCGAGACCGCCGTCAAGGCTTCCATCTCAACCCCAGTTCTCTCAAATGCCTTGACCTTGGCCAAGACCTCAACCCCATCATCCACCAATCGAGTCTCGATCGCGACATTATCTATCTTGAGCTGGTGGCAGAGTGGGAGGAGGATCGGGGTGAACTTCACGGCATTAATTCCGCCAAGCCTGGCAACTTGGAGAGGATCTCCCTTCTCGACCCTACCCTCCCTAATCATCTTAATGGTTTCGGGCTTAAGCTTGATGAAGCCCCTCGCAACCGCCTCCCTCCTAACCATGGGCTTACCCGACACATCAACTTGCTTAATAGCCAATCTCCCAGTCCTCCAAGATAAGCTCAAAGCTCTAGATGTTAAGGATAATCTCGACAAAACCGATGAAACTCATCCTCCAACAATATTAGGGGCTTAATGCGTTCGACCCCAGCCGGGTCTCCATTGCCGTATACAGATTTTTAACCCACCGGCGTATACGTATTTTTGGTGTTTGAGAGTGTCTACGGTTATATCTGTGAGGGTTCGCAGGGAGCTTAAGGAGGAGGCGGAGAGGCTTGGGATAGATTTAAGGAAGGTTGTTGAGAAGGCCTTAAGCGAGGAGATAAGCCGAGTAAAGGCCGAGATGTTCAAGCATGTATTGGAGGAGGGGTTGAAGGCTCTCGACATGGACTCAGAGGAATGGGTCGAGGCGGTCAAGGAGTCTAGACGGGAGAGATGAGTATGCAGAGATATTTGGTCGACTGCTCAGCCCTCTACCCGCTAATATTGAAGATGCGCGAGAAAATAATCTTATACAAGGATGCCTTCTCGATCCTAGATCTTACGATCTACGAGGTGGGCAACGTTTTATGGAAGGAGTATGGAAAGGGGAGGATAAGGGATCTGAAAAGTGCGGCGAACCTATTTCAGCATGTATTGGATCAGCTACCAAAATTGTCCGTAGATGATATCGGAGAGGTACTCGACCTAGCGGTGAGGATGAAGCTAACTTTCTATGATGCAGCCTATATACACGTGGCTAGGAAGCAGGGTCTAAAGCTGATAACCGAGGATCGGGAAGTCTTATCCAAATACCCTGAAGCGATTAGAGTAGACCAGCTTGAAATCTGAATCAGCCGATGCAGCTATTTCCGTCAAGCATATGAAATTAAATATAGGGCGAGGCAATCATTCCTACAGATGAAGATACTCTGGGCTCCATGGAGAATGAAATACATTAAATCATGCTCCAAGGATACGGGATGCTTTCTATGCCGAGCATTGTCCGAGGATAGGGATGAGGAGAATCTAATTCTCTTTAGAGGTGAGAGGAGCTTCATAATCATGAACAGATATCCATATAATAATGGCCATTTGATGATCGCTCCAAACAGGCATGTCGGAGACGTACTCCAATTGAGTGATGATGAATTGATCGAGCTTGTAAAGATGGTTAAGCTCGCGGTCAAGGCGCTAAAGTCCGAATATAATCCTGATGGATTCAATATTGGATTGAATCTTGGGAGGGCGGCTGGGGCTGGGCTGGAAGACCATCTACACATACACGTCATCCCGCGATGGGTTGGGGATACGAATTTCATGCCCATAATATCTGAGACCAAGACGATCCCAGAGCTATTGACGGAGAGTTACTCGCGGCTCAAGAAGTATTTTGTATAAGCTCACCCATCCTCTCAGCATTCTTCACGGTCTCATCATAATGTGGTGAGGTTTTCTTGGCGAGCAGGCAAACCCTGCTGGGAACATCCTTCGCAATATACTCATACCCTCTTAGATGGGCTTGAAGCCTCTTAGCGAAGTCCTCCACCTCCCTCACGCTGGGCATGGCACTTCTCGGAAGCCTCTTCTGAGACTCGCCCACATGCACATATCCCTTACATTCGATGAAGTCTGGATCAGCTATCCTTATTAACTCCGCATATTTCTCCGGATCCTTCATAGTATATCCCTTGACGAGGGTTAGTCTTATCACCCTCCTAGACTTGTTGAACGTCCTCATGACCCTCAGGCTATCTATCAACCTCTCCCAGCTATTATTGATGAGCGGGCGGCAGGTCTTCACATGAGTTCTCCTATCAGGTCCATAGAGACTTATGTAAAGGTTTGTGGGCTCGGCTCCTGTATCCACCAAGATCTTTAACATCTCGGGCATCGTCCCATTCGTCACTAAGAAGGTCGTCATACCCCTCTCATGGAGAATGCTTATCAACTCTCGGAGAAATGGGTATAGGGTTGGTTCGCCGTCCAATGATATGGCCGCGTTATTGGGCTCCATGGCCTCCTCATACAACCTTGGATCGACCTTCGGATTCCCCTTAAACCCTGAGAGGAGTTGACGCTGTTCCTTGATAAGCTCGTCTAAGATCTCTTCAGGCCTATCCCATTCACCGCCGTAGGGTCTAATCCTATTAATCGTGTGATGCCTCCAGCAGAAGACGCACATCATGTTACAGTATTGGAGGCTTGGGGTCATCTGAAGACATCTATGGCTCTGAACACCATACCACCCCTTATAGCAGTTCTTCCCTCCCCTGAGAACGGATTTAGTCCAATGGCATATCTTAACCGCTGAATGCCTCCCAACTATCCTATAACCAGCCCTCCTAAGCCTGTCAACCTCGTCTAGCTTAAGGCGTGTGTCCCCATGAGTGAGAGTCATATCAAGAATACCCATACGAATATAGAGTTGGGAAATTTTAAACGTTAGCCTAAAACGGTTGAAAATACGGCTTTTTCAGCCTCGATAGGAGGCGTGGCTCGCGGATATTGGTGGCGAGGATTATAAAAGAGAACCCACATGGAGCATTTGGCAACTTCAGCGGATCCATTACCTTATGCTCCCTTAAAAGCTCCTCTCACAAGCTCCTCAACATCTCTCCTAGTCGGAGTTCCAGGAGAGTTCTTGAGGTTTCTTTCATAGCTCATACCTCCCTCAACTATCCTCTCCAGATCCTCTTCCGGCACTCCAGCATCTTTCAGGCTAAGCGGAATATTGGAATATCTCTTTAACTCATTTAATGCTTTAATTAATAGCTCGGCCGACTCGGCTGGAGTGCTTGGATTAAGATCAAGTCTCCTGCCTAGTTCTAGAGCTCGCTGAGGCACTAGATTGGAGACCTGTCTTATGAATTGGGTTATTAGGAGGGCGTTCGCCAACCCATGTTGAAATCCATACCTCATCGTCAGATAGTATCCGACTCCATGAACCATCGCCGTCCCACAGAGGTTTATCGCCTTCCCCGCGAGCATGCTCGCATAGAGCAATTTCCCCCTGGCATCGATGGAGCCATCATACGCATCCTTAAAGTATCTCATTATAGTTCTCAACGCTCCAAAGACATAGATATCGGATAGCGGGTTCGCATTCTTGTTGAAGTATGATTCTATTGCGTGGGATATGGCGTCCATCGATGTGTATGCGAGCAGTTCTCTCGGCAGATAGCTTAAGACATCGGGATCGAGGATCGAGGCGATCGGCACTATAACATCCCCCACGATGACATCCTTCCTCAAACCCTTGCTTATCACGGCGAATTTAGTCACTTCGCTTCCAGTTCCACAAGTCGTTGGGATGGCGATCACCGGAAGAACTGGGGGCTTCACCACGGCTGGATAGAAGTAATCCTCAGCTCTTCCACCTTGAGAGGAAAGAACTGCGATGGCCTTCCCGGCATCCATGGCGCTTCCACCACCGAAGGAGACGATAAAATCTACCTCCTCCCTCCTAGCTAGCTCAGCACCAAGCTCAACCGTCTCAGTCGAAGGGTTAGGTTCAACCTTGTCAAATATGCTCACAGCCATCCCGCTGGATTCAAGGATTGTCTTGAGCTTCTCCAAGTATCCGGATCTTCTGGCGAAACTCCTCCCAGTAACCAGTAAGGCTTTACCAGATAATCCGAGTTCCTCAATGACCTCACCTAACCTCTCGATAGATCCTCTCCCAAATATCAGCTTGCGCGGCGATCCAAATCCGAAACTTAAGCCTACTTGATCCATCAACCCTATAGCGTCGTTGCAGGAATTAAGTATTCCTCTCCGTTTTCACTTTAAGGGGAACGTTCATGACTGTTCAGGTTCAAGGCTGTTCTCTCAGCGATAATATCTCGTTGAGCAATTCTCGCGTCGATGCTACAAGAATCCCGAATCTCCCATCGTCCATTAATAAGGTATCCCTATCTCCACCGACTATCTCATAATAGCCTCCGGCGAGGTTGACCAAGAAGGCGGGGGCTATGAAGTCCATGAGCTTAAGGCTTCTTGAAAGACATAGGAATCCCTCAACAACGCCCTCTAATATGAGCGCCGTCTCAAGGGCTGCCGCGGCGAGAAATCTCGTCCCCTTACATCTATCAAGTATCCTGAGACTCCACTCCCTAGTCTCCACGTCCTTTATCGAATCATGGTCGATTAAGAGCACAGCATCTTTAAGAGACCTCGCCGCGCTTAACCTCGGCCTCTTCCCAGAGACCTCGACGCCGACGCCAACTTCTCCGAGGTATAGCTTATTTCTCGGATGATCAATAACTCCTGCAGCAACGATATCTGATACCCTCGGCCCCTTGGCTATGGAGATCGTTGTGCAGTAGAACGGTATGCCTTTCCACGCGTTCTTGCTTCCATCGATGGGATCCATGAGGACGTAATATTTTGGATTAAGTTCTCCGACAACTCCAGACTCCTCCGATATCACCGTGCATCTATCGAGATTTTCTTGGAGGAAGTTTATGACGGCTTCCTCGACGGCGAGGTCGAATGCATATGATATGTCTCCATAAGCTCCTCGACCGCGGGCCTCTTTCCCATCGGTCTTTAACGCCTCCTCCAACGCTCTATGACTTTCAGTCAGCGCGTTCTTGACGATCTCTATCAATTCCGGCATTCTAGATCATCTCCAATGCTCACGTTACGAATCTTTATTTAAGTTTCAGAGACGATCCACTAGATCTCCCGCGCTTTCTAGTCTTGGACTTGGTCTTCACCCTCGCCTCAGCCATCCTATACAATTTAGGCCACCTCTTAGCAAGCTCCTTCTCCACAACCGCGGCCAAGAACTCACTCATGCTAAACCTCGGCACAGCACTCTTCCAATAATTCAGTATGCAGGCGGCAACCGGAGAATACAATGCAAGCCTCGGCTGCCTCTGAGCCGCCTTAACCGCCTGCTTCAAGAGCTTCTCATCTATTTTCTCCACCGATTTCTTCTTGGCATGGGTAAAAGGTAAAACATCTAAAATTAAAGTTTTACCATCTAAGGTAAAACAAATAATCCCATCGGAAATGCAATTCCATGAGTATGGGATTATTGAGGGGGTGGGTAATCCCGCGGAGAGGGGATTAGCGGGCGTGGGTGGAGGTGTGGGCCATCAGACCTTAAAAGAGTAGGCGCCTAAGCCCAGAAAGGGGAAACGAATCGGTTGGCGGATCTTGCAGATGGATCGTTTATTCAGCTGATGTTGGATTGGCCGTGAAGCCTATCCGCTCTTTTAGAGTTGATGATTTTCTAGGTCTCAAGCCTGTGGGATGTGTGGATGTTTTTGTAGAGTTATGTGCTCAAGGTTAAATATGGTGTCGCTGGAGACCCATCTATTGAGATGGGCGTCGATGTCTGCTTGATGGTTAGGGATGTGTCTAAGAGGTTTGGGGATAGGGTTGCGGTGGATGGGGTGAGCTTCAAGGTTCATAGGGGTGAGATTTATGGCCTGCTTGGACCTAATGGGGCTGGGAAGACAACCCTCCTAAGCATGATAGCGGGGATCTTGGAGCCCGACTCCGGCGAAATCTCGATTGATGGATTAAATGCCCTCGATCCTAAGACGAGGGGGAGGGTCGGCTACTGTCCCCAAGAGCCGATAGTCTATGATAATTTAACGGGCTTGGAGAACATGATGTTCTACGCTGGACTCCATGGGCTGAGCGGAGGCCATGTGAAGCAGAGGTGTAGGGAGCTACTCGATCAGATGGGGTTAGGCGAATATGCCAGCAGAAAGGTTAAGACCTATTCGGGTGGGATGAAGAAGAGGCTTAGCTTCGCCATCACATTGATCGGCGAGCCAGAGCTCCTCTTACTCGACGAGCCGACGACCGGTATGGATCCGAGGATCAGGAGGTCTGTCTGGGAGTCTATACTCAGGCTTAAGGAGGAGGGAAAGACGATAATCCTAGCAACCCATTACATGGAGGAAGCGGATGAATTATCCGATAGGGTTGCGATAATGGATTTGGGAAAAGTAGTTGCTGAGGGCTCTCCAGAGGACCTAAAGAATCGCTATGGGCCCAAGGCCGTGATAGACGTAGAACTCTCTAAGCCGGCCACCGATCCCGAAGCCATGATCGAGGAGGTTAAACCATATGCGTCTGAAGGTAGGGTGATGTGTAGGAATGGTGAGTTGAGAGTTCATGTAGATGACCCGGACATTGTAGCTCCTAAAATTGTCTCAGAGCTGGTGAGGATGGGAGTTGGGCTGAAGACCTTGAAGATAACCACTCCGACCCTCGAGGATGTCTTCCTCAGATTGACTGGTAGGAGGCTGATCGAGGGATGATGTGGAGCGCGATAAAGGCGTTCATAGTCAAGGAGCTCAAGCTCACCTTTAGGAGTAAGGCGAGCATCTTCTGGATAATCGCGTGGCCCGCCATCTGGCTACTGATGACTGCTTACGTCTTTGTCCCGCCGGCAACAGGTCAGCCCATGACCTTGAAGGTTGGGGTCGTGAACTATGACGTTGGATCCACATCCCCCTTTAATGGGACGACCCTCATCCAGATCCTAAACGAGTCCGAGTATAAGGGTGCTAAGCTCTTCCAAGTTAAGGTCTATGAAAACGAGACCCCCATGCTCGAAGACATTAGGAGGGGTAGGCTCGACGGCGGATTCACGATACCAGAGGGATTTGGGGAGAACATTATCTTCGGTCAGGCGAGATTGAAAGTGTATGTTGGCGCGAGGAGCCTGCAATCAGCCCAGATAGCGGAGTCGATCCTTAGGGGCTTCATTCAAGGCTTGAATAATGGGATTTCGATGAGGAAGGTTAACGAGACATTGAGGTATATCGAGATCTACTCGGAGAAGTATATGCCGAAGAACCTAACGATCCCCGTCGCTGGGAATAGGAGTTGGTTGGATTTCATGAGGGATTGGATGATAGGCCTCGCCTCCCCGATAAACGTCAGCTTTCAAGATGTTAAGCCGAAAGCTTTCGTCGAGAGATCGTCGATCTTAGGCTGGTATACCTTTGGGGCGATTGGGATGAGCCTACTATATTCGGGTCTGATCATCGGTTCGACCATGGCCGTTAGGGAGAAGGAGGCTGGAACTCTCAGGAGGATCCTAGCATCCCCTGCCACCTCAACCGATATGCTTGTCGGGAAGACTCTCTCAGGTCTCATAACTCTTGGGATCATGTCGGCGATCATAGTAATCCTAGGAGTTTATCCATGTGGGGCGAAGATAATTTGGAATCCCATGAACCCAGCCCACTGGCTCGCGATAATACTCTTAATCCTCGTCTCGATAATGGTAATCGGAATAGGCATGATCCTATCCCTCATCGCGAGAACGACTGAGAGCGCGTCGAATCTGAGCGTCGTCCTAGGGCTTATGCTTGCATTCATAGCGGGGATCTGGTTCCCGAAGTCGTGGCTACCGACCTGGATGAAGTTCTTGGCGGACATATTTCCAGCGACTTGGGCGATAGATGGGATGAGGTCGGCCCTCGTCTATGGAGCCACCGCAGCCGAGCTCATGCCAACGTTCTTAAAGGTCTTGGCGGCCGCCACAATATCCTATCTAATCGGGATAATCGCTTACAAGAAGACCTTGAGGAGATATGTGGTGGCGTAGCCTTGGATGCTTAACGAATCTCGACGAAGTCCGATATCTGGGGGATCCTCGGAGGTAGTCCCTTCCTCTTCCTAATCTCTTGAATGACCTTGTCTCTCAGGGACGCTGGGACAGGCTTCCAAGCTGAGAACTCGGTTGCCCAGAACGCCTTGCCCATGGTCGCGCTCCTCATGGCCTCGCTTAGATCGAAGGTCTCGGCCGCCGGTATCTCGCCCGACACAACTGTGACGTATTCTTGCTGGGTGATGTTCAAGATCTTTCCACGCTTGCTCGTTATGACCGATGTGACGGCTCCCATGAGCTCAGGCGGAACCTTCGCCTCGATCTTTAAGATTGGTTCGAGTAGGATTGGATCGGCGCTTAGGATGCTCGCATAGAGGGTTCTCCTAGTCGCTGGAACTATCTGAGCATAGCCTCGGTGAACCGGGTCTTCGTGTAGCTCGACGTTTACGAGGATAGCCTTAACACCCCTCATGGCCTCCTCCGCCAAGGGACCCCTCTCCATCACATCTTGGAATCCGGCTATTATCAGCGCCTTTGACTCCTGTAGGTATTGGGCTCCCTTGGTCATGTCTACGAGTATGTTTCCCTTTGGATCTATCATCCAGACGTTTCTCGCCATGTCCGCATCCCATCCATGGTCTCTCAGAATCCTCGCTATCTGCTTCCTATCCATCTCATTGAACAATTCACCCCTCCTTATGAGCTGGATTATCTCCTCTTCAAGTGGCTCTACTTGGATGTAGATCCTATTATGCCTGTTCGGGGACTTGCCCTCGAAGACCTTTCCACGCTTCGATATGGTCTCCCTGTATAGTATTATGGGCTTGCTCGCGACAACCTCTATCCCAGCCTTCGCTATCCAGGTCAAGGCGATCTCTAGGTGGAGTGTCCCCATCCCGCTGATCAGATACTCCCCAGTCTCGGGCCTAACGGTCGTGACTAGGGTTGGATCCTCTATCGAGAGCTTATTCAAGAAGTCGACGAGCTTCGGTAGATCCCTACTATGCTTTGGCTCGACGGAGATCGTGACGACGGGCTCTGAGACGTAGTGTAGGGACTCGAATGGGACTAGATCGACGGTTGAGAGGGTGTCTCCAGCTCTAGCCTCCTCTATCCCGAGTAGGGCTGGGATGTTTCCGGCTGGGAGCATTCCAACTATCTCCCTATTCGGACCCATGTAGACCGTTACTTGCTGAACCCTCTTCTTGATATTCCTCCCAACTATCTGGAGTATGTCCCCCTCCTTGACCGTTCCGCTGAACAATCTCCCGGTCGCGACGACCCCTGCCTGTGGATCGACCTTGACCTCGGTCACTACCATGACTATAGGCCCATTCTCGTCGCAGTTCACCATCGCCTGCCCAACCTCGCTCTCAATATCTCCGGTCCAGATCTTCGGAATCCTATATCTCTGGGCTACGTGGGGCGGTGGGTGATGGTTTATCACCATCTCTAGGATAGCTTCATGGAGTGGGGCGTTCTCCCTAAGCCAATCGATATCGTTGTTGACGAAGGCGTTCATCACGTCCTTGAACTTTATCCCCCTCTTCTGAGCCTGTGGAACCGTGAAGCCCCACCTATCCTTCGCGCTCCCGATCGCGACGCTGCCATCCTGGAAGCTCACCTTCCACTTCTGTTTATACTGGGGCTCGGCGTACATCTCGATGAGCCTATTGATGTCCATCACGATTCTGACCAAGGTTTCCTGAATCTTCTCCGGAGTAAGCCTAAGCTCCTTGATCAGCCTATCGATCTTATTTATGTATAGGACTGGCTTAACCCTCTCCTCTAAAGCCTGCCTAACGACGGTCTCGGTCTGGGTCATGACCCCCTCAACTGCGTCAACGACCACGACCGCCCCATCTATCGCTCTAAGAGCTCTCGTAACCCTCCCACTGAAGTCCACGTGGCCTGGAGTGTCTATCAGGTTTATCACGTATGGCTTTCCATTCATCTCATAGTATAGGGAGATGTTGGCGGCCTTGATCGTCATCTGCCTCTGCTGCTCCTCCTCAAGATAGTCTAGGGCTAATGCCTTCCCAGCCAGGGTCGGTGAGAGAAGCCCCGCTGCGGCTAGGAGGCTGTCGGTTGTGGTCGTCTTCCCGTGATCGACGTGGGCGATTATCCCTATGTTCCTTATCTGATCCTTCTGCCTTAGGATGTCTAAAACCTCAGCTATTCTCTTAACCCTAGGCATAGCTACTCACTTTCAGGCTCCGAATTCAGCTCTAAAAATCCTCTAATAAAGATTGTGTCTTGAGCACGGTGCTTCACTTTCAGCCAACTCTCAAAAATATATGGATCGACGCCAAGTATTTTAGCTAGTGGATAGGAACGTGAACAACCCCGTCAACAAGCTTAGACTGGTCTGCAAGCTCAGGGATAGGGCTGAGGTTAGAGATGAGGAGCTATTCAGCAAGCTTCTCCCAGAAGGCTGGAGGGTTGAGGGGAGGATCGCGGAGCTCGATGGATCCATCGTCAAGCTCTTAGGCCTAAACCCGAGTAGAGATGAGTTCATGCTAAGCCTAAGCCTGAAGAAGTCTAAGCATCTCGAAGACCTCGTTAGATCGATAATTAGGGACTGCTGGTATATCGACATCTATTATAACTTTAGGGGTGATGAGGCGAGAAAAGTCGCGGAAGCCCTTGGGGTGATGTTTGAGGAGAAAAGAGTCTTCGAGATCAAGTTATCTGGGGTAGATCTCAAGGTCTCGGCGTATCCCTCGCATAAAGCCTTGACGATCTCATATAGGGTTGGATGGGCTGAGGTCTCGAGGGGCGCGGTTTTGAAGGTTCATGAGAAGCTTTGCGGAGCCCCTAAATCATCAATCCTATCCAGGATAATGGGGTGGGGGAGATGAGCGAGGAGTATAAGCGCGAACACGTATTCGGGATAGATTATGGGACGAGCGACTTCAAGTATGGCCCGATAACTCTAGGAGAGACCCCAGAGGTCGTCGAGAATAGGGGATACTTCGTGGATAAGGAGTCGCTGATGTCGAGGCTCATGGATATCAGGAGGGAGATAATAGTTGGAAAGGAGCTCCCACTATTCTTGGAGTCTAGGAAGAGCCTAGCCGAGAGGATGGTTTATCCTATGAAGAATGGGGTGATCGGAAAGGATGATTGGAGGGCTTGGAGGGTCGTCGAAGAATTGACCAGATATGCATTAGAGTCATTCGCCCCAAGGGATGAGGAGTTCGATGGATTCTATCTCGTGGCCAGCGTATCGATGGTCGCGCCGAGATACATGTATGAAAAGTTCTTCGAGATCTTCAAGAAGATGAATGAGGAGAGAACTCTCGTCAAGGCGGCGACGATAATCCCACAGCCCCTCGCGGTCGCGATAGCTCACAAGATACCGACATGCGTGGTCGTCGAATCAGGCCATGGAAATAGCCAGATCTGCCCTATCTCCATGTATCCGATAAGGGACGCGGTTCTGGCCCTGAATAGGGGTGGGGGCTCCGCTAACACTCTCATGGCCGAGATCTTGAAGGACGCTGGATACGGCGATCTAGCCAAGGAGGAGAGTCTCGTTAGGAGGGTTAAGGAGGAGCTCGGACTGCTTCCAAGAGACCTAGACTCTGCAATAGATTATGCCAAGGCTAATCCCGAGAAGGTTCACGGCCGCCTAAAGATCCCGGGAACTAGGATAGTGATAGACTTGGGGGAGCATTCATGGACTAGGTTCCTAGTCGGGGAATATGTCTTTAACCCGAATCACGAGATCTTCCAAAGCTACTTCGCGAGGGGGATGCCGAAGCCCAGCGACATAAAGATCGGAGACACATTCTTCTACGGGATGATGGACATGGCCGACGCCATCATAGAATCAGTTGAGAAGTGTCCGATAGAGCTTCAACCACACCTATACTCGAAGATCCTCCTCTCAGGCGGAAACTTCGGCTGGAGGGTTCCAGAAGACCTCAAGGAGGTTGCGGTGACCTCAGACCTGAAACTCTCATCAATGCTCCACGAGAAAGGGATAGAGGATGTAGAGGTGAGGATAACCGAGGAGCCTAGATTCTCGGTCTGGAGAGGATGTATAGTCTATGGATACGCGGTTCCAATAGACTATGAGTGGAATTGGAATAGGATGGAGGGGTGGCTATACCTTGCATAGGAGGTTTAAGCCCGAAGACTTGGTGGCCGCGATCTACGAGGAGGAGGGATTCTATGAGGTCGAGAGAAGGGAGGAGGGGATCCTAGGAGCATCGAGTAGAATAGTATTATCTGATGGGAGACGCGAGCTAGCCGTAAACATCCTAGATGAAGACACCTTAATGGTTCACGGAGCGATCCACGACGCCCTCCTCCAAGCCGAGAAGCTTAGAGAGAGATATAGTGGGGTCGCGATAGCCATCCCGAGAAGGTTTAGAAGAGCTGTGGACGATGGAGTCCTATCCATGCATGGCCTAGGACTGATAGTCTATGATATGATGGGTGCTGAGGAAGTGGTTCCCCCAAGGTTCTCCGAGAGGGTTGAGGTCGTGAAAAGCTCCAATACAGTGATGGAGGAGAAAGCCGTCGGCGTCGAGGAGATCGTTAGGATTAGATCCGATATCGGGAGAATCCTTAGGATGCTTGAGGAGCTTGAGGCGAGGCTCGATAGACTTGAGCGTGCGCAGAGAAGTCTTGAGATCAGAGTGAATAGGATCGAGCAGAGATCTTCAAAGGTTGAGGTAAGGGTTCGTGAAACTCCCAAAATCGAGGAGCGGGTTAAACCGAGTTCCAAGAGGCTTCCATCATATCTCGTCGATAATCCATGGATAGATATCTTGTCGAGGAGAGAGTGAGTTGAGGATAATAGTCTTGGGAGCTGGAACGATAATCCCAACTAGGGAAAGGTTTGGATCATCCATCCTACTGGAGACAAGCTTGGGGGGAATCCTGCTCGACATAGGACCCGGGACGATCGAGAAGTTGAAGAGGATTGGGTATGACTTGGAGACTATAAACAGGATTCTTATCACACACTTCCACATAGACCACGTCTCAGATCTGCTACCATTCCTTAAGATGAGGGGTTTAAGCCGGAAAAGTTATGGAAGATTTAAAGAGCCTCTCGACATTTATGGCCCAAGGGGGTTGAATGACTTCATCGAAGACCTACTGCTCAAGAATAGATTCCTAAGCTATCTAATGAATCTCGATGTTCTGAGAGATATTCGGCTCCACGAGTGCTGGGATGGAGTTGTGGCCGCCGATGAGAGGCTCGAGATAAGATCTGTCCCAGTCGAACACTTTAACGGCGTCGCATATAGGATTAGGGTTGATGGAATCGATCTCGTCTACTCTGGAGACACAGTGCCCGATGAGAGATTGATCAGGCTGGCGGAGGACGTGGATGTATTGATTCATGAATGCTCTTATCCAAGCGGCCGGAAGCTCGGGAAACATACATCCGATGAGGAGCTTATCGAGATCGTCTCTAGAATCAGGCCGAGGATCACGGTAGCGGTTCACCTCTATCCCGAGATGGAGGGAAGAGTCCAGAGCTTAAGAGAGTCTTTGAGAAGGGCGTCGGGCGGATTAGTTTATATCCCCTCGGATTTAGATGTGATCGAGGTCTGACGAAAAGAATCTCATGGATTTACCGCCCTCGATCGAGCGATAACCTCTTAAATTGATGACTCAGAACTGTTTAGGAGATGATCTTAAGCGACTTCGACCTCTGGAACTATATTAGGAGTGGCAGGCTGAGGATAGAGCCCTTTAGAGACGATGTGGTGAGGGAGAATGGGCTCGACCTGAGGATTGGAGAGGAGATAGCTAGGATGAAGAACTCGGATAAGCTCTTCGACGTCCACGCCCATGAAGATATCGAGAAATATTATGTGATCGAGAGAGGTAGGGAGTTCGTGATAAATCCGAGGGAGCACGTCCTCCTACACACGATAGAATACATCAAGCTTCCACTAGACTTGATGGGCTTTGTGAACCTCAGGAGCAGCTACGCTAGGATTGGATTGACCATCCCCCCAACAATTATAGATGCGAACTTCGAGGGACAGCTCACCATAGAGCTGGTCGGTGGAGACTTTCCAGTGAAGCTCTACGCCGGCGATAGGTTCATCCACGTCGTCTTCGCGAAGCTCTCATCTCCAGTCGAGAAGCCGTATATGGGGAGGTATCAGGGCCAGAGGGGGGTTAGGCTTCCATCCTTCAAGGATTGACCTCCTCAACATACATTAAGGGATAGTCGAGTTCATCCACATACCTTAACCTTCCAACCGCCCTAGCCTCACCATATCTAACTTCAACTCTCACATCCAATGATTCTGGAGAGATTACGCCATATCCATAGCTCTTTGAGATCTTCAACCTATCCTTGAGGATCTTTATCCTCACATCGGCTCTAAATGGCTGGAGGCTGAACGATCTCTGAGCGACTTCCACCAAGTTTTCTAGGAATTCCTCATCCGCCTTAACTGGGAGACCTATCAATTGATGGAGGATTGACGCTAAACATATCCCAGCCTCGAAGATGGCGTGCTCCCTATCGCTCATCTCCGCGAAGAGCTTTAGGGCGCTTTCCGGATGCCTTTCCAAACGGCTCATATAAAGAGTATTGGACGGCTTAAGAATAACATTTTTATCCTCATCTCACCAGCTATGGTTGGAGGTTCTTGTGGATTAGGCTCTTTAGACCCGATGCCTCGCTGGTTTGGAGGGATCCAGAGGTTAAGCGTAGGCTTGGATGGTATAGGTCTGTGATGCTCGACGAGACCCCGGCGAAGTTCATGATAGTTAAGTCGATTAAGGCTGTGGATGGGTTAAAGGAGTTGAGGGAGGAGAAGCTCTGGAACCTACATGAAGAATTGCATGAGGAGGCTGAAGAGCTATTCAAGCAATACTATGGATCCGGCGTGGATTATGAGAAGCTTAAACCCGTCCAGCCCTCATACCTAGACCTAAAGATCGAGCTCGCGAGGAGGATTCTTAGGAGATGTAGGTTCTGTGAATGGAGATGTGGAGTCGATAGGCTCTCGGGGATGAGGGGGGTCTGTAAGCTGGCCGACAAGGCTTATGTCGCCTCATTCTTCCACCACTATGGCGAGGAGGCGCCCCTAATAGGGACGGATAAACAGGGAGGATCTGGAACCATATTCTTCGTATCATGCAACTTCCACTGCGTCTTCTGCCAGAACTGGGACATCTCGCATCCAAAGGGGAGGCTTGAGGACGCGGGAGTAGAGGTTAATGCCAAGACACTCGCAGCGATCGCGAAGAAGCTTAGGGTGGATGGGGCGGCGAACATAAACTATGTTGGGGGCGAGCCGACCCCAAACCTCCATGTGATAATCGAGTCGTTGAAGTATCTCGATGTCAATGTCCCAATACTCTGGAACAGCAATATGTATATGAGTGGGGAGTCCATGAACCTCCTAAAGGATCTCGTGGACATCTGGCTCCCAGACTTCAAGTATTGGAGTAATGAGTGCGCGAAGAGGCTGTCAAATGTTCGGGGGAGGCTTGGATATAGGGAGGTAGTTACAAGGAATCATCTAATCGCCGCCAGACATGGAGATATGATAATCAGACATCTAGTCCTCCCAAATCATCTCGAATGTGATACAAAGCCTATCTTGAAGTGGATCTCAGAGAATCTGAAGGATAGGGTTCTGGTCAATATAATGGGGCAGTATAGGCCAGATCACCTAGTCCTCGAAAACCCTGAAAGGTATCGAGATGTGTCGAGGAGACCTAGAAGCGATGAGATGCATGAAGCTTATAGCTACGCCGATGAGCTCGGAATAGTCTATAGGCCCGTCTCCTAGGATCTCTTCGGGACAACGACCTTAGGGGGATCCTCGGATACATCTATGAACCCATTTAGAACGTCCTCAAACCTGTAGAGGTAATGGTTTTCCGCCACCTTGGCCTCGAACTTCACATCTCCCTCGAACTCGATCACCCTTCCATCGACGCATTCATGCCTAATAGTCTCTCCAGGTTTGACCGAATATGTTTCAACCCTCGGCTTCTCAGCCTTACAGATCAGAATCATCCAACGCTCATCCGGACTCGATGGATCCTCGAGGAACTCAGGCTCAATCTTTCCAGGTCTCCTAATGCATATTCTGACGATTCCGCATTTATTGCATCTCCATGAGTCGTAGGTTTGAATCAGATTTGATCCATCGTAGATGTTTAGGGATCCATGGTACTGGAACTCGTGTTTTCCATCCAATTTATTCACGCTCCAAGATGACGACCTCGACTTCCGCCAGCTCCTTAAACCTCTCCGCATCCCTCCTACTCCCAACGATGGATCCATAGTGCATCGGGATCGCGAGCTTCGGCTTGAACGTGTTCACCGCCTCGGCAGCCTCCTCCGCAGTCATCACATAGGTTCCGCTCACGGGGATTAAGGCGACATCGACCTTAAGCTCCCTCATCTCTGGAATGAAGTCAGTATCCCCAGCATGATAAATCCTGACACCATCTAAGTTTAGTATGTATCCAACTCCGCCAGCCTCCCTTGGATGATACGGTATCCCAGGAGCCCTGAACTTCGTCAAGTTGTAGGCTGGGATGGCCTCGACCTCCACATCCTTAACCATCACCTTATCTCCGGGCTTGACTAGCTTGATTATCCCGGCTCCAAGCCCCTTAAGCTTACCCTCACACGATCTCGGCGCAACTATATCCGTGTCATGTTTGACGATCTTCCTCAAATCATCTGGGCTAAGATGGTCGAAGTGCTCGTGGGTCACTAGAATTATGTCGGCCGAACCCTTGGACCTAATCTTATATGGGTCTATGTAAATCAGTTTTCCAGAGTGCTTCAGTAGGAAGGCCGCGTGGCCGAGCCAGCTAATCTCCACACCCTGATATGTGTATGGCATACTAGATTCAGCGATGAGGTCTCTTAAAAGAGTTTTCAAACAATAATCAAGGGATTATGTGGGGTGATTTAAGCTCCACGCGATCTCCAACATTCCAGAAAATCTTTATCTCAAACTTAGCAACCTATGTCTAATATGAGGATATACTTAATCCAGCATGGCGAAGCGAAAAAGAAGGAAGAAGATCCAGCTAGACCCTTAACCGAAGGTGGGAGGGCTGAGGTTGAGCGGGTTGGGAGATTTTTAGCGAGGATTGGGGTTAGGGTGGATCGGATATTCCATAGCGGAAAGCTTAGAGCCGCTCAAACCGCTGAGCTAATAGCAAGATATGTTAAGCCCGTGGAGGGAGTTGAGGCGGTGGAGGGCTTAGATCCTCTCGCAGATCCTCGGATCTGGGCTGAGAAGCTCGATGAGAGTGAACATGACTTGATGCTAGTCGGCCACCTACCCCACCTCAAGAGGCTCGCGAGCCTACTCTTAACGGGGAGAGATGACCTAGAGATCGTTAGATTCAGGTATGGCGGGGTGGTCTGCTTGGAGAAGGATGAGAGGTGGAGTATTCTATGGGTGATCAGGCCAGATATACTCCCAGAGAGCATCCTCGATTAAGTGAATTCATGGGAGATGGTTAGGTTTAAGAGATAATCCTGAAACCATTCCACGATCCAAGAATGTTGATAGACGTCCATTGCCATTTAACAGCTCCAGAGTTTGAGGGCAGGGTTAGGGAGGTCGTCGAGAAGTCTGTTGAAGCTGGAGTCAAGGCGATTATCACATCCGGGCTAGGCTATGAAGACGGGTTAAAGGCTTTAGAGATATCGGATTATAGGATCGTCTATCCATCGTTAGGCGTCAGCCCATATATGCTGGAAGGCTATGAACGGGTCATCGAATTGATAGGTAGAGAGTCGAGGAGGATCGTCGCGATAGGCGAGGTTGGATTGGATTATTGGCGCGTGAGAGATGATGAGGAGAGGAATAGGCAGAGGAGAGTCTTTAGGGAGTTCATAGAGCTTTCAAAGAGCCTCGACCTACCACTCATAATACATTCGAGAAGCGCTGGGAGATATGCGCTTGAGATACTCTTCGAGATGAAGGCGGAGAGGGTGATCATGCATGCATTCGATGGAGCAGCCAAACATGCTGTGAAGGCCGTTGAGAAAGGTTATATGTTCAGCATCCCACCATCGATAGCGAGGAGCCAGCAAAAGAGAAATCTAGTTAAGAGGATTCCCCTGGAGAACCTACTTCTTGAGAGCGATTCTCCAGTCCTCTCCCCAGTCGCTGGTCAAGTAAATTATCCATGGAATATCCTAGTCTCGGCGGAGTGGATAGGCAAGATTAAAGGAGTTCCCATCGAGAAGGTCATAGAGGCCACTGGGAGGAATGCGGCTGAAATCCTCGATCTAAGGTTATAGTTCGGGACTGTCTAGGATAATACTTGGAGAAGGGGTCTTAATTTACTCATCTCAAACTCGATGAAAAGCCTAATTAGAGGCGCTATAGCTCTATCGCTGGATGAGTTCGAGCCTTGAGGCGATAGCGACCCTGCCATGGGTCGAGAAATATAGACCAAAATCCCTAGATGAGATAATAGATCAGGAGGAGGTGGTTAATAGTCTAAAGAATATCTTAAAGACGAAGGCCGTCCCCCACATGCTCTTCGCAGGGCCGCCTGGAGTCGGGAAGACCGCCACCGCCCACGCCTTCGCGAGAGACCTATTCGGCGACAGATATATCGATGATGGCCACTTCATGGAGATCAACGCATCTGATGAGCGTGGAATCCAGACGATTAGGGAGAAGGTTAAGATGTTCGCTAGGCAGATCCCGATGGGCGGCCTCGGATTCAAGATACTCCTATTGGATGAGAGCGATCAATTGACCGATGACGCCCAACACGCATTTAGGAGGGTTATGGAGCAATATTCGGCAACCTGTAGGTTTATCTTGGCCGCGAACTATAGCAATAGGATAATCGAGCCGATCCAATCGAGGTGCGCGGTCTTCAGATTCAGGCCATTATTAAAGAAGGATGTCATCAAACACTTGAGGAACATCGCTGAGAAGGAGGGCTTGGAGATCGATGATCAAGCACTCGAGGTCATCTACGACTTCTCCGAGGGAGATATGAGGAAGGCGATAAACACTCTCCAAGCATCGGCGTCGATCTCTAGGAAGATCGATGAGAAGACCGTCTACCAGGTTATGGGATATGTCAGTAGGGGGGAGGTTAGGAAGATCTTGGAGCTAGCCTTGAGCGGGAAGTTTAAGGAGATGAGGGATGAGGTTAGGAAACTGCTCTATGTTCAGGGGATAATGCCATCTGACCTGATCTCCGCGATCTATAGGGAACTATTCTATCTCAACCTACCCGAAGAGGATAAGCTCGACCTCCTAGACCTCCTCGGAGAAGTCGATTATAGGATCACGGAGGGTGGAACACCTGAAGTCCAGTTAATGGCGTTCTTGGCCCGAGTCGCCGCAAAAGGTAAGGGATCGAAGTGATGGGGATTGACGGAGCTCTGGGTCGAGAAGTATAGGCCTAAGAGGGTTTCAGAGGTCGTTGGGAATAAGGATTCGGTCAAGGCATTCGTCGAGTGGATGAGGAGCTGGGAGCTTGGAAAACCATCGAAGAAGGCGGTTCTACTCTATGGTCCCGCGGGTGTTGGGAAGACGAGCTTGGTCTTAGCCTATGCTAGGGAGCATGGATATGATGTCGTTGAAGTCAATGCGAGCGATTGGAGGAATGAAGAGAGGATGAAGATGGTGGTCGGGGAGTCCTCGCTTCAAGCAACCCTAGATGGGACGACTAAGAAGATAATCTTGGTGGATGAGGTCGATGGGATCGCTGGAAGAGAGGATGCCGGAGGACTATCGGCCCTCAGAAAGATAATCGATGAGACGAGGACTCCGATAGCCTTGGTGGCGAATAATCCATGGGATCCGAGGCTCGCATCCATTCGAGATAGGTGTTTGATGCTCCAGTTTAGGAGGCTTAGAAAGTCTGAGGTGGTTAAGAGGCTTAAGGAGATAGCCTCGATGGAGGGGATTAAGGTCACCGACGCCGCCTTGAAGAAGCTCGCCGAACGCTCCGAGGGAGACCTCAGATCCGCGATAAACGATCTACAGGCCATAGCTAGCGGTAGGAAGGTTGTCGATGTAGACGCTGTTGAAGCCCTTGGCGAGAGGAATAGGGTGAGGGAGATCTTCCAGGCCTTGAGGATAATCTTCAACACGAAGTCGCTTAGGGCGGCGAGGGCTGCGTTAGAGGGTCTTGAGATAGACTTAGACATGGTCTATGCCTGGCTGATCGAGAATGTCCCCGAGCAGATACCCGATCCAGGGGAGCTGGCTGAGGCATATGAGGCTCTCGCTAGAGCAGACCTTTTCTTGGCTAAGGCGAGTAGGGAGCAGAAGTGGAAGCTCACGAGATACGCGATTCCCTTGATGACCGGTGGGGTGGCCTTGGCTAGGAAGACTAAACCCCAAGGATTCGTGAAATTCACATTCCCATCGAAGATTAGGTTGATGCAGAGGAGTAGGGCTGAGAGGGAACTCAGAAGCTCTATAGCCTCCAAGATAGCTGGAAAGCTCCACCTATCATCCTCTAAGGCCATAACCCACATGCTTCCATACATATCATTCATCATGTCTAGAGGTGATGAATACGCCAAGGCGATGGCGGAATACTTTGAGTTTACGCCGAGTGAGGTCAAATATCTGGCTGGGAAAGGCGAGGTTGAGGTAGCTGAGGTGGCTGTCAAGAAGAGGGGGAGAGGTCGGAGAACGAGGAGGCGTTAAACCCGTTCACCTTTTTCGAGGATCGACTCCAATTCACGTCTCAAGATCGAGACAGGCATTCCTGGAAGCGAGATATATGATCTCCTACCCTTGATCCCCTCACTCCTAACATTTATCCTGATTATCCCCAAGTCATCCAACCTCTGAAGATACTCCCAAAACCTAGTATATGCTCTCGGCTGAGTCGAGTATTCTTCGCAGATAATCCTATAATGTTGATGAAGGTCGCTCGCGGTGATATAGGCTTGCCCCTCCTTCAAGGCCCTACTCAAGGCTAGGAGGATTAGCTTCTCATGGTCTCCAAGATATTCGAGATGCTCCCTCCTAATCGCCGGGTAGATGCTGGCCGAAGCCTTCCTAACATGCTCTGGAGTTATTCTCGGAGAACCCTCGGCCTCAGCATATTTTCCAGCTCTCCAAAGTATGTCGAGAGCGTATCGAGCATCTCCCCTCTCGCCAGCCAGATCCGCTATCAGCCTCAAGGAGCTCTCCATCAAGACTCCTGGGATCAGCGCCTCATCTGCCCTAAACTTCACGATATCGTATAGTTGGTCGCTACTATATTCATCTAGGTGGATTATGTTTCCGAGTAGGGTGCTCTTAGTGCTCTCATCCAATACGTCGAATATCTCTGGATTCCTGGTTATCAGGATGACGGAAATCCTCGGAACCCTCTCCCTCTCCTCCCCAATCCTACTGAAGAAGTATAGGGCGTTCTTCTCCTCCCTGCCTAGAAGCGCGTCGACCTCGTCGAGGGCCAAGATCCCATAGATGTTCTTCAGCTCAAAGTAGTTTAGAATCTTGTGGAGTAGCTCCTCATAGGAGTAGCCTCTCATAGGTATCCTCGCCTTGAGCTGCTCGATCATCCTAGTCAAGATCGTGAAGATGGTCTTACTGATCCTACAATTCACGTAGAGGAATCTTAGATCAACTCCCCTCCTCCTCGCCTCCTCCCTCGCCTGCCTACCGAAGAGCTTGACCAGCGCGCTCTTACCAGTTCCAACGGATCCCGTGATGATAACCCTCGTCGAGATCCTAGATGTCCCGGCGATAACCCCGCTGAAGAAGGTCTTCAGAAGCTTGAGCTCCCCCTCCCTATGAGGTAGAGCCCTCGGAACATATTCGGGCGAGAGCTTCTCCTCATCCCTGAAGATCCTCATCCCACACCAATACCCTTGTATGCGAAGATTTAAGTTAGAAGGAGTGGATGGAAAATGCGTGACCCTGAGTGGAGCTGAGCTTAGAGAGCTTCTCGTCAAGTTCATCAAGGTGGTCGCAACTAAACTTCCAGACGATGTCCTCAAAGCTCTTCGGGGGGAGAGGGAAGCCGAGGAAGACCCCGTCGCCAAGAGATTTTATGAAATGATGCTTGAGAACGCTCGCTACGCGGCCGAGAAGGAGATACCCATATGTCAAGATACTGGAGTCCCATTCTTCTTCATCAAATTGGGGACGAGATCCCCCTACCTCAGCCTAATACCTTCGATCATCGAGGAGTCTGTGGAGATGGCCTCGGAGGAGATTCCGCTTAGACCGAACGCCGTCGATCCAGTGAGCGATGAGAATCTAGGCGATAACGTTGGACCATATGTTCCATGGATAGAGTATGAGCTGCTACCCGACAGCGACTTAACCGAGATAACCT